>MHXZ01000072.1 GCA_001825665.1 Planctomycetes bacterium GWF2_41_51
AGAAGATGTCGCGGCATATAAAGCGGACGGCAGTGTTATTTCTGTCGATATACAATCCGGCATCGTGTTTATCGATTTGGGCAGCGAGAGCAAAGTATATCCCGGCCTGACTTTCGCGGTTTATGACAGAAGCGCACCAATTCCGAGCGATGGAACAAGCAAAGGCGAAATTGAAATTTTCGATGTCGCAAAGAACACCGCGACCGCGAGAATAACGACACAAAGCAAACGAAATCCTGTCGCCGAAGGCGATGTCATTATTAATCTTATCTGGGACAGCGCATCAACCAATACATTCGTAGTCGCGGGTGAATTCGATTTTAACGGCAACGGAACAATCGACCGTGACGGAGATGCGAAAGTAAAACAGCTTGTCGAAAACTGGGGCGGCAAAACGGAAGAGAGCGTAACGATTGACACCGATTACGTAGTGCTCGGTACCGAGCCGCGTATTTTGCAGAAACCAACTCTTGAAGAAATTGAAACCGACCCGCTGGCGAATGAAAAATACGAGGCGTCTGTGAAAGCTTCAGAAAGATACCAGGAAGTAAAAGCACAGGCGAAAGATTTGTACATACCTGTGTTCAATTTGAAAAGATTTTTGAACTTCACCGGTTACGAATCGCTGGCGGGTAAAACGAAATAATTTATACCGGCTCTATTCCTATCGAAGCGATGTAAACGGCGCCGGTATATTCGATTGAGCGCTGATTCTGAAAGCCTTTTTTCGCCGCAACGAAAGTCACAGTTGAAATCGCTTTTATCGCGGTGCTCATCGATTCACCATTATCGCAATCAAGTCCGGATGGAATATCAACAGCGATGACCGGTTTATTAATCGAATTGATTGCATTAATAAGTGCAGCGAAGTTTCCTGCAAGCTCACCTGAAAGGCCGGTTCCAAAAATCGCATCGACAATCAAATCACAATCCCCCGCTAATCGCCTGACATCCTCATTTACTTTTTCCGGTGTAAGCGATAATTCTGTAATTGGGATTTGCATATTGACCGCAATTTTATAATTGATTTGTGCATCGCCTTTGATTTTTGCTGTCGGGCCGCAGAGAAGGATTTTCACTTTGTAACCAGCGTTTGTCAGCAGGCGAGCAATAACAAAACCGTCTCCTCCGTTGTTGCCAGTTCCACAGAAGATGCAGACCTTTGAACCGCCCCTCTTTTTCAGTTCGGAGATAATGATTTCGGTGCATCCTCTTCCTGCGTTCTCCATAAGTACAACGCCGGGAACGCCGAGGGTGTTAATCGCCCATGCGTCAACATCACGAATCTGCTGACGGGTTAGAACCGTGTCATTTTGCCTGTCGAATTTTCTTATCATGCTGCGTTAATTATACTGCTAAACGATAAGTTTTCAATTAGTTGATTTATGTTGAATATTTATGGTTTGGCGGTACATTAACTGGATGAATCCCGCACCTTCTTAGTTCATAATGAAGGCCGGGCTTATGATAGATAAAACTTTACACAAAAATCCACAGAAAAGGATTAAAAATAGAAGGTGTCGGGATGAATATACTACTGACAAATGACGATGGCATAATGGCTCCGGGAATCGCGGCGGCTTATAAAGAATTGGTCAAGCTGGGCGATGTAACGGTTGTCGCGCCTTCGGGCAGAATGAGCGGAGCAGGACACAGCATTACGGTATTTGAGCCGCTGGTCTGCGAGAAAATCACAATCGAAGACCAGTTTACAGGATACAGCGTAAGCGGTTCACCGGCGGATTGCGTTAAACTTGCGATTATGGAACTATGCCCCCAAAAGCCCGACCTTGTGGTAAGCGGCATAAATCACGGGGCGAACGTCGGCATCAATGTTTATTATTCGGGAACAGTTGCGGCGGCTATGGAAGCGGCGTTTTACAGGATACCTGCAATCGCACTTAGCGCAGCGGGTGAGGAACATATAGATTTTAAAAACGCAGCAATTTATTCTGTCGAGGTAATAGGAAAGTTGAAGCCGATCGATTGGCGAGGCGTAATAAATATAAATATTCCGCGGCTTTCGAAAGGTAAACCGAAAGGAATAAAAATTGTTCCGCAATCGACGATGGGTTTCGATGAACATTATGTCAAAACGCAAAATGATGCGGGGCAAACGCTCTATCAGCTTGCAGGCGGAATACATCGCGACGTGGATTTGCCGAGCGATACGCTTGAACTGATTGACGGTTTCATTACTGTTACAGCACTTGGTTTCGATATGACAGATTACAAGGGAATGGAAAAACTCCATCAAATGAAATTTTAAGGAAGAACCAATGGCCTCTAAAAAAAGTCAGATTTGTATTTGCACCGTTACGGGCAAGGATAGAGTCGGCATAATCGCCAGGCTTGCAGTGGCGATGGCGAAAGCGAATATTAATATCGTCGATGTCAATCAGAAGATCATGGAAAATTATTTTGTTATGACGATGGCCTGCGATATCGCCAAAGCAACTCTGACAATTCCGCAAATCCATAAAAAGCTGGATGCGATAGCAGAAGAAATGAAATTGAAAATCAACTTCCAGGATGAATCGATTTTCAAAATGATGCACAGGGTCTAAAAATTTTAAATATTTAAAGATTTGAAATTTTATGAGCCAAAAGTTAGTTTCGATGCAAGCGAACCACTTGGAGATTTATTATTTGCAGGCTTCGGCTGGTGAGCTGCAATCATTGGCTTTTTGTTCGGTTTCAGCGGCTGATGTTTTTCGCTGTGGTCAGATTTTTTGCTTTGGCCCGCCTCTTTTTTCATGCTCATCGATATTCTTTTTCTTGCGATATCGACTTCCAGCACACGTACTTTTACTTTCTGATAAACTTTAACAACATCAGCAGGGTCTTTTACAAACTGGTCTGAAAGCTCGCTGATATGCACAAGACCATCCTGGTGAACACCTACATCCACAAACGCACCGAAGGCCGTGATGTTCGTTACGATTCCGGGCAATTCCATTCCAACTTCCAAATCGCTGATCTCCTTAATGCCTTCTTTAAAACTGAACAGCTCAAACTGCTTTCGAGGGTCTCTGCCGGGCTTGCTTAATTCTGCTTTGATATCCATCAGAGTCGGCAGGCCAACAGTTTCGGTAACATATTTTTCGAGCTTTATCTTTTCACGCAATTCCGAATTACTTATCAAATCGGCAACCGAACAATTTAAGTCCTTTGCCATCGCTTCTACTATATCATAGCTTTCGGGATGCACGGCGCTTGCATCGAGCGAATTTTTAGCATTGCGAATCCTGAGAAAGCCTGCGCATTGTTCGAATGTCTTGCCGCCAAGGCCGGAAACTTTTTTTATTTTCGACCTTGATTCGAACGGCCCGTTTTCGTTTCTGTGCTGCACTATGTTTTCAGCAAGTTTAGGCCCTACTCCGGAAACATAAGTCAAAAGCTGTTTGCTTGCGGTGTTGACCTCGACGCCGACCGCATTTACGCAACTGCTGACGGTATCATCGAGACTGCGTTTAAGAAGCGTCTGGTCAACATCGTGCTGATATTGGCCGACACCGATAGATTTAGGGTCAATCTTTACAAGTTCTGCAAGCGGATCCATTAGGCGTCTTCCAATCGATACCGCTCCCCTGACTGTGATGTCATAATCTGGGAATTCATCCCTGGCAGCCTCCGAAGCTGAATAAACGCTTGCCCCGCTTTCGTTGACCATTACAATATTTATTTCTTTCGGCAGGCCGATAGCACGTACAAAGCTTTCAGTTTCTCTGCTTGCGGTTCCGTTACCTATCGCAATCGCTTCGATTTTGTATTTCTGGCACCACGCCATAATTTTTATACCTTCGTGTTTGGCAGCTTCGGCACCAAGCAGATATATGACATCGTTGTACAGCAGTTTGCCCTGCCTGTCGAGACAAACCACTTTGCAGCCTGTACGAAAACCCGGGTCGATAGCCAAAATGCTTTTTTCGCCTAACGGTGAGCTTAAAAGCAATTGCCTGATATTTTCTACAAAAACCCTTATCGCCTCTTCATCAGCCTTCTTTTTGCTCTCAATACGAATTTCAGTTTCCATCGAAAGCATTATCAGCCTTTTGAAGCTGTCTTTAATCGCAAGCTTTACCTGCTCGGATGCGGAATTATTACTTTTAATAAACAATGAATTAAGGATTGAGACAGCCTGGTCATCATCGACTATCACTCGCAATAACAGAAGTTCTTCCTTTGCACCGCGGCGCATCGCAAGTACACGATGTGATGGAGCCGAAGCGAGCGGTTCCGACCAGTCGTAATAGTCCTTGTATTTTATCGCCTCTTTTTCTTTGCCGGGTACCACTTTGCAAACGTATTTGCTTGTTTTCTGATATAGCAGCCTTATATCGGCTCTTGCCTGCTGGTCCTCGCTTATCCACTCGGCAATTATATCGCGTGCCCCCGCAATCGCGGCTTCAATTGTCTCCACCTCTTTTTCAGCGCTGATGAATTTTTCAGCTTCTTTTTCCACATCGAAACTTGCCTGCTCGAAAATCAATTTTGCCAAAGGCTCAAGTCCCTTTTCCTTGGCAACAGTTGCGCGTGTTCGCCGTTTCGGTCTGAACGGCAGATAAATATCCTCCAGCACAGCCATTGTCTCGGCTGCCGTTACTTTGTCTTTTAGTTCGGGCGTGAGATGCCCAAGTTTTTCAAGGGATTCGAGTATCGCCTCCCGTCTTTTATCAAGTTCTGCTAGCTGTTCGAGCCTGTCGCGAATATTTGTTATCGCAACCTCATCAAGGCTTCCTGTCGCTTCTTTGCGATAGCGTGCAATAAACGGAACTGTGGCGTTTTCAGCCAACAGCGCACCGACAGCGCCGACCTGTTTGGCGGTTATGTTCAATTCACCTGCTATTTTAGCTATATGTTTTTCTTCCATGATGTCAAACCTTCAATATTTTCCTATTCATTTTTTTGATAACTTTACTGCCGATTCCTTTTGAAGTCCAAAATAATACAGCTTACCCCTAATTTTCTTGCAAAATCGAGCGGTCGAATGTAGAGTAACTGAAAATTCGCAAGACCGTGTTTTATGTTTTTTTGGGTATCTTTTTGTAATATAAGTAAAATCTTTAATTACAATCAGCAAGAAAATAGAATTTTAAGATTTTATTATAGCCGTAAAAACGTTATAGTAAAGAAAATTACAAAATAAAAGCGGTATAAGTCTTTTATTTATAAAGTCTTGCGCCCGTAGCTCAACTGGATAGAGTGCCGGCCTACGAAGCCAGAGGTTACAGGTTCGACTCCTGTCGGGCGTATTATACTTAGCCGCAAAGGCACTAAGACACTAAAAATATTCTGTTTATATTTTTCTTTGTGCCTTGGTGTCTTAGCGGCTATTTTTGTTTAAGGATATAAAATGGGAAATAAAGATTTTTCACAGGTAATACTCGAAAAAGCAGCATCACTTTACAAACATATCGCCCTGCCGGAAGGCGAAGACATCAGGACGATTGAAGCGGCCAAAAAAATCGCCGACATGAAAATGGCAAAGCTCACGCTTTTCGGGGACGAAAAGAAAATGAGCGATGAGCTTAAAAAAATGGGGGCCAAGACAAACGACATCACAATCATCAATCCTAAAACAAGTCCAAAATTAAAAGAATACGCTGAAAAATTCTATCAGCTCCGCAAAAATAAAGGCGTTACACAGGAGCAGGCTCTCGAAATAGTGAAAGACGAAGTTTACTTCGCGACGATGATGGTTAAGACCGATGAAGTAGATGGTCTCGTTTCCGGCGCCGTTCATTCGACACCCGATACCGTACGCCCAGCTTTGCAAATCATCAAGGCGGCAAAAGGCGTTGCGACCGTTTCGAGTATGTTCTTTATGACAAAAGGCGATACAACCCTGCTGTACGCAGATTCCGGTTTGAACCAGGACCCAACCGCGGAACAGCTTGCGGACATCGCGCTGACAACCGCTCGAACAGCGAAACAATTCGGCTTCGCTGCGAAAATCGCAATGCTCTCATATTCAACTAAAGGCTCGGCAAAAGGAACCGGCCCGGACAAAATGATTAAAGCAGCCGGACTTGCTAAAGAAAAACTCGCGAAGGAATTCGACGGCGAATATGCAATTGACGGCGAACTGCAATTCGACGCTGCTTTCGTCCCATCGGTCGCGGCAAAGAAAGCACCGGGCAGTCCATTAAAAGGCCAGGCAAATGTTTTTATCTTCCCCGATTTAGGCGTTGGCAATATTTGCTACAAAATGACAGAGAGACTTGCCGGCTATAACGCTTACGGCCCAATCCTTCAGGGAATCGCAAAGCCGGTTAATGACCTTTCGAGAGGCTGCAATAGCGATGATATCGTCGCCGCTGTTGCGATCACAGCGATTCAGTCAGTTTAAAATTCGAATTACGAAACCCGAAATACGAAACAAATTCAAAACATAATTTTTCGAATGTTTTTCAAAGTTATCAGTTTCAATCATTTGAATTTTGGTAATTCGGATTTGTTTCGGATTTCGATATTAGGATTTCGGATTTTATGAAAGATATATCAAATATCCCATTGAAACGAAAATTCGTCATCCATAAACATACTCGAGAGACTGACGTCCATTGGGATTTGATGATTGAATGGCCAGATGTTTTAAAAACTTGGCGACTGGATAGTCCACCTGAAAAATTAACAAACGAGAAAACCAAAGCAACGCCCATCCAGGACCACGATAAAAAATTTCTCACATATCAAGGCCCAGTCAACAACGGCACAGGAACTGTTGAATTAGCAGATGAAGGAACATGTACAATCGAGTCGGATGATGGTAAAATATTAAAAATTGCTTTTACCGGCAGAATATTGAAAAGGGCACTTATATTAGAGAAATAAAAATAATGAATAAGTATATTCGAATAGTATGTTTACTATTAACGCCTATAGTCTTTTTTACAGTCTTGATTATATTTATTCCTCCTGTTTGGCGATGGTGTGAAAAAGGATTTATTCAAGAGTACACTGAAAAAACATCCCGCTTATTCCCAATTCTCATTAAATCACATGCAGATGATAAAAATTACAGAATTATCTCTTTTTCAGAAATAGCACCAGATACCCCGATTGTTACGGAAGTAGATGAAGAAGATTTGACAAAAATCAACAATGATTTAAGGTCAACTATTTTAGGACATATCAGCCGCAGGTACTTTGAAATCATTGATAAAGGGTCAGATTATATTGATGTATCTCTTGAAAAACCGACAACACATGATTCTATGCTGAAAGGCTGGTACAGAATCCAAGATAAGAAAATAATACCTCAAAAAGTATTAATGTACGGGCCCGGATTCGCTTTTGTTGCCATGTCCCCCACCTTATTGATAGCTGCTATCTGTTCAGCTTTATATATTTGGGCAGTGATAAAACTCACAAAAAAAAGAAAAGCTTAACTTGCAATCAACTTGTATTTTTCCGGATTTTCAATAATGTTGATTGATAAATCGACATCGAGAGCGGGCCAGTAAAGATGTGTTTTGTGCAAAAGCTGGATATTTGTTAAATCGGCAATGGAGGCTTCCCTGAACCATGGGAATTTTTCAAACGGCAGGAAATATTCTTTGCCGCTGAGCAAAATCCAGAAGCCATGCTGCGATATATTTGTAACTTCAAGCTTTGAAGTGTTTTTGCCACGCTTTAATGATTTCACTTTTATGTTCCTCAACTAATTTTTGAATTTTATTTAATTGTGTTTTCGATAAACCGCTATAAGCTGCAAGTGCTATCGTTGGTTCTACCCAGAATTTTGCCTCGCCATCAGGTGAAACAATATGCACGTGCATTCTTTCCTCTTCTCTCGAGAAAAAATAGAACCTGTAACTTCCTATTTGAAAAACAGTAGGACTCATATATTCAGTATAAAACAACAACTTAATTATGTCAAACAGTAAATAATGCCCCTAAAAGGGCAACCATCCTCAAAAAACCATACACTCTTTTTCATGATTCTCATAAACTCGTCACGAGATAAAATCAATGAAATCAGCGTAATCAGTGATTAAAAATTTGTGTCAATTCGTGTTAATTCGCGGTTTATTTTTTCGCAAGATATTCATTAATTCCTGCGGCGGCGGTACGGCCCTGACCCATAGCTAATATCACTGTCGCGGCGCCGAGAACTATATCTCCGCCGGCATAAACGCCATCGAGCGAAGTTTTGCAATTATCATCAACTGTAATATTGCCCCATTTATTTAAAGCCAGGCCATCAGTAGTTTGGCCGATGAGCGGATTTGCTCCGTTGCCGATTGCGACAACGACCGTATCGACATCAATCGTAAATTCCGAGCCTTCGATTGGAACAGGTCTGCGTCTGCCGGATGCATCGGGTTCGCCAAGCTCAAATTTCAAACATTCGATTGCATTTACGACGCCGTCGCCGTTGCCGATGATTCGTTTGGGATTGCGCAAAAGATGGAATTCGATTCCTTCTTCTTTTGCGTGATGGACTTCCTCAACTCGCGCGGGCATTTCCTTTTCGCTTCTGCGATAAATCAAATATACCTTTTCCGCGCCAAGCCGAACGGCTGTTCTTGCCGAGTCCATAGCGACGTTTCCGCCGCCGACAACCGCGACGCGTTTTGACATTGCGATTGGCGTATCAGCACCTTTGCCGAAATCGTAGGCCTTCATAAGATTTGCGCGTGTGAGATATTCATTTGCGCTGTAAACGCCGACGAGGTGTTCGCCTTCGATGTTCATAAACATCGGCAGACCCGCCCCTACGCCGATATAGACAGCATCGAAGCCGTCTTTTTCCATAAGTTCTTTTACGGTCTTGGTTCTGCCTGCGACGAAATTGCGGATAATCTTGACGCCCATTTTTTCAAGGCCGTCGATTTCTTCCTGAACGATAGCTTTCGGCAGACGAAATTCGGGAATGCCGTAAACCATCACACCGCCGGGCTTGTGAAACGCCTCGAATATCGTAACATCGTGCCCTGCTCTTCGGACATCTGTAGCGACAACGATACCACCGGGGCCTGAGCCGAGAATGGCGACTTTTTTGCCGGTCGGTGCGGCGACAGCCGGAGTAGAATTTTCGTGTTGTTTTCTGCCCCAGTCGGAAACGAATCTTTCGAGCCTGCCGATTGAGACGGACATATCGACGTTTTTAAATTTCTTGCCGACGGTGCACGGAAGCTGGCATTGAACTTCCTGTGGGCAAACTCTTCCGCAAACTGCTGGAAGAAGTGAATTTTCCCTGATGATGCCGAGCGCTTTCTGGAAATTGCCTTCGACGATTTCAACGATGAAATCTTTTATTTTAATTCTTACCGGGCAGCCTTCCATACAAGGTGCGTTTTTACAGCCAAGGCAGCGCAGCGCTTCGAGCCGAGCCTGAGTTTCATTATATCCAAGTGCAACCTCTTCGACATTAGAACGCCTTGCGACCCCATCCTGCTGAGGCATCGCCTGCGGAGGAATATTGTACCTGTCGGCTGGTTTTAATGTACCCGCTTTATGTTTATTCAGTAGTTCTTCCAGTAACTGTTTATCGTTCAATTTAGTATCCTATTATTTATCGAGACCGATTTTGCATTTATGTTTATATTCTTCCAGAGCCTGCTGCTCCTGTTTTTTATACGCCTGCATTCTTTTCATCATTAAATCGAAATTGACTTTACTGCCGTCGAACTCAGGGCCATCCACACAGACAAATTTTGTTTGACCCCCTACTTCTACTCTGCATCCGCCGCACATACCGGTACCGTCAATCATTATCGTATTAAGAGATACGACGACAGGAATATTATGTTTGACCGCAGTTTGACTTGCGAACTTCATCATTATCGCAGGACCTATCGCGACAACCATATCGACTTTCTGCGATTGACATATTTCATCAAGCGGAACGGTAACTACAGCTTTCCTGCCATAAGAACCGTCATCTGTAACAATAATCAATTCATCGCTGATGGCTTTAAAATCGTCTTCGAGAATTAAAAGCGATTTATTCCTTGCTCCTAAAATGCTTATAACTTTGTTGCCCGCCTGTTTCATACCTTTTGCAATCGGAAGAAGTGGAGCATTTCCAATTCCGCCGCCGACGCAAACAACGGTTCCGAAGTTTTCGATATGTGTCGGCTTGCCTAATGGGCCTAAAACATTTTCAAGTTCATCGCCAACTTTAAGGTGGCCGAATTCCGCAGTGCTTTTGCCGACAGCCTGCCAAATAAGCCGAATTGAACCATTTTTTTCATCAGTGCCGGCGATAGTCAATGGAATACGTTCACTGTAAGTAGTTTGCAGGCAAATAATTACAAATTGGCCGGGTTTAGCAGCCGCTGCAACCAGCGGAGCCTCTATGTCAGCTATATAGACATCTTTACATAACTCTTTTTTTGACAAGATTTTATGAGACAATTCAGCAGCCTTTCACACTTGGTTAAATGAAAGCGAGATTATTACTTATTTGCTCGGTCAGGTCAAGCAATTATGCCGGTTTTATGCATATTTTTAGCTGTTTTAAACACTATATTGGGCATTTTAAGGATTTAACTTAAAAATTATGGAAAAATTACTTGATGGTTAGAAGTCTTTGCTGTATAGTGGTTTGCGGTTTGTTTGAAAATAAAATAGTGAATGTAATTGCAGCCTAATGCAGCTTAAAAAAAATTTGAAACACTCTGTAGAACGAGGTACTCTATGGGCACAGTAACGAAGAAAGAATTAATTGACAGGATTGCGGAACAAACACAGGCAAAAAGAGTTGTCGTCAAGCGAGTAGTACAATCGTTTCTTGACGAAATTATTTCCGAGCTTATCGGCAATAATCGTTTGGAATTCCGTGACTTCGGAGTTTTCGAAGTAAGAACACGCGAGGCAAGAGTCGCTCAAAACCCAAAAACTCTCGAACGAGTTGAAGTGCCATCAAAACGCACTGTTAAATTTAAAATGGGCCGATTAATGAAAGAAAAACTCGGCGGCGATGACGAAGCACCTGATTCTGAAGATTAACCTGTAAACCATCATATTATAAAGAAATAGCTCTAATACCTATTTCGGATTACAGAGGAATTTATAAGGAGGCCACCCCATGGCAGAGGGAGTAGTTAAATGGTTCGACCCCAAAAAGGGTTACGGCTTTATTGACGGAGCAGGCCAACCCGATATTTTCGCTCATCATACAGGCTTTAAAGAAAAAACTTTGAAGATTCTAAATCAGGGCGACAAAGTCAGCTTTGAAATAGTTCAAGGTGAAAAAGGCCCCCGCGCGGAAAACATAGACCTGGTTAAATAATTTTTAATCGAAGCGTTGTTTCTTTTAGGCAATAAAGAACTTACAGGCATTTCCAAAATTACTGCTTATTTTTTCGTGCGCTTTTTGTACCGTTCTCGCATTTCCTGAAAATCTTTATTCCATTTTTCGAATTGCTCGGGTGTGAGTACCGAATTCATTTCTGCGGTTATCTGTTTGGCGTAAATATCCCTTTTTGCTGACTGAGCTTCGTCATCTAACTTCCTTTGTTCAAAAGAATTAGTTATGATTTTCCGAACCTGCTCAATTTGCTGAGGATTTAAATCGTACTTTTTGGTAACCATTTCTGTAATATCGTTTGCGTCTTTCGGCATCCTGCTGATCCAAATAACACGATGTTTAACCATCAGAATTGTTCCGCCAACGCCTATCGCTATGCCTGAAGCGAGAATTATAAAAGCACATAAAAGCCTTACCCACAACTTATTACAAGGCAGATTCTGAATAGTGTTTTCTTCTACCATAATGATACCCCCTGATACGGAGCGAACAATTGATAAAACGGATTTACGATGTTATGCCAGGCCTGTATCGAAAAGAAAATCACAATCGAAGCGGCTACAGCAGTAAGACCTGCGAAAACTTCCAAAGGCAGCAGACTTGGCTTTTGTCCCCGCATCAGGCTGATTCGGGTCATAACACCATTAGATACATCGATTTGTGGCAGAATCTCGCTTTGCGCCCTTTCGGCCAATTTATCAAGAATTTCAATTATTTTATCCATTCGAATCTCTCCGAAAAATTTTCTTTCTCAGCGATTTTTTTCAACTTTCCGCGAGCTCTCATCGCCCGCATTTTCGTACCCGCCCTGGTCCAGCCCATCCTGTGAGCTATTTCCTCAATCGAACATTCCTCGAAATACATTAACGTAAGTACAAGCCTGTCATCGGTTTCCATTCGCCCAAGCAGCACATGCAAAGCCACGGCCGCTTCTGATGGGTCGATTTCATCGGCATTTTCCTTTACGTTAACGGCATCGAAATCTTCAACCTCAACAAACAATTTGGCTCGTTCCTGCTGCTTCCAATACTTGTAGCCGACGCGAGTCGCGATTTTTTTCAGCCAGTGCAAAAACGGCCCGGTGCCCTTGTACCCTTTCAGGCTGAAATACGCCTCGACAAAGACATCTTCAACAAGACATTCCAGTTCGGCTTTATCTCGGGTAAAACGCCACATAAGCCTAACTATCTGCGGCTGATAGAGTTGCACCAACCGGCGATAGGCTTCACCGTCACCATTTAAACTGGCAAGAATGTCGTCCAAATCCTGTTCCACAAAAGTATTATAATGAAAAAGAACAAAATTGACACTGTTTTCAGAGCCTATCTCAACTATTAAGTGGAAAGATTATTTAAGAGGTAACATAAATTTTGTTAGTTGATTTTAAATAACGACTCAAAAAGTCTACTTTAATATCCTTTTATAACATTTCACAACGGTTATAATTAAAACAATATGCCAAAAGAAAGATACATACTGCACATTGATATGGACGCGTTTTATGCTTCGGTGGAGCAGATGGACAATCCATCATTAAAGGGCAAGCCAGTTATCGTCGGTGGAACGGTGCAGCAAAGAGGTGTTGTCGCGGCGGCATCGTACGAATCACGAAAATTCGGCATTCATTCGGCTATGCCGACTTCGCAGGCTCTTAAACTCTGCCCCAATGCGATTCTGCTTCCGGTGCGGATGGGAAGATATGCAGAGCTTTCAAGACAAATAATAAAAATCTTCAATGACTACACACCGCAGGTTGAGCAAATCTCTCTTGATGAAGCATTTCTCGATGTCAGCGGCTCAATCACTCTTTTCGGCTCTGCTGAAAAAATCGGACAGGAAATCAAGACAAGAATCAAAAATGAAACAGGCCTGACTGCTTCGGTCGGAATTGCGCCCAATAAATTTCTCGCTAAAATGGCAAGCGACCTTCAAAAACCAAACGGCTTTGTAATAATCACAGAAGAAAATAAACAAAAGATTCTCGACCCGTTGGATGTTTCCAAAATATGGGGTGTCGGAAAAGTTACAGCGAAACATTTATACGACAGAGGAATTCGAACTATCGAGCAGTTAAGAAAAACACCATTGAAAATCCTGCAAACCATATTAGGAAATCAGGCCGAGGATATCGTTTTGCTTGCACAGGGAATTGACAACCGCCCTGTCGAGGCAAACAGAGAGGCGAAAAGTATATCTGCGGAAGAAACGTTTGCGCAGGATATTATCGATAAAGATTTTTTGCTGAACGTACTGTTCAAACAGGTTGAGGAAGTCGCCGCAAGGCTGCGCGAGGAAAAACTGGAGGGAAAGACCATAACGCTTAAACTGCGATATAAAAATTTCAAGACCGTAACCAGAAGTCATACATTTGAAAATCCCACGAATGTGAGTCAAACTTTATGGCAGGAAGCAAAAAGGGCATTTGAAAAATGGTACGCTGATGAGGCCGGGGAATTGCGTTTATTGGGATTCGGTATTTCTGGATTAACCCGGCAAGGCAGCGGACAGAAATTATTATTTTCCGAACCTCAAAATAGCAAGCAGAAAAAAATCGACGAAGTCTTCGACAAGATAAAAAAGAAGTACGGCGATGACAGCGTTCAGCGAAAAATTTAAAATTATAAATATAAATTTTAAATTTATTGCGGTGTATATCCCGGCGCTATCCGAGTTTCATAGTCCGGCATCGGCTCAAGTGCTTTGCTCGGAACAGGTTCATACCAGAATGCCGCTGCACTCACATCTTCCTGCTTGTTGCGATAACCGCCGCCCTGAACATCGCTTGCTCCAATCTGCTGAAGCGTTATTCTAATATCTTTTTTCCAGTAAATCGGGTCAGGTAAATGCCAGCGATATAGCGTATAAAGTTTGTCATCCCGAAAAGCCATACCACCGTAGAGGAATGCATTATTATGGAATCCCCATGCGTGTCCAATGTAGTCTTCTGTTCCTGTGCCGCAGATAGTCGGAAATTTTTCATCGCCGTCAAGAAACATTTTCACCTCGCCCTCGCCCCACCATTTGTTGTCGACGTTATTTATTCCGAGAACGCAGCCGAGGAATCGGCCCATACCGGAGCGTTTCGGAAGTATCGTAAAATCTTCGCCGAGGGTCGTCGGATTTTCACGGCGGAATGAAACGTGCAGCCTGCCGATATCATTTGGCAATTTTTCATTTATCGTATAATCAACCTGATAATAAAATGGAACATCTTTTTCCGTGCCTTCGTTGGTTATTGTAAATTTCGCATGTTTAAGAAAAGGCATTTGCAGATACATCGACATTCCGGCAGTATCGGTCATGGAATGAACCGCCGACTGATACGCCTTTGCTATTCCATTTGCGGAGCCGAAAAAATAACCTATCGGAGCTTCAATCGATGGAGTCTTCTGGCTATCCCAATACCCCCTGACAACAAAGCCCAGCAGGTTTTCTTTTTTGGCAGGCAGCGTAACCCAAATCCTGCGAATAACGGCCGGGCCTTTTATATCGCATAGCGTAATCTTTTTGCCGGGGTTGAGATTCAGCAGCGCCCTGCCTTTTCTGCCAACGCCGAGATTGCTGGCCGTCATACCGCCTTTGCCTTTTTCGCCGGTGGGATTTTCAGCAGTAATTGAACGCGATTCAACAGGCACATTGACGATATAAGGTTTGTCAATTGCATCCTGAACATCGCAAAGAGAGAATTGAGCACTGACCATAACAAACAACAAAACTGTTAATACTGATTTTCTCGACATTTGAGCAACTCCGTTTAATTTATTACTGTTCGTTATTTTTGATTGTCTTTATATAAACAAAAATGCGGTTGAGAGCAACAACGAATCAAAAATTCTGCCCCTAATTGAATAAGTTTATACATCCGGAAATAATATAAATTTAACTTGAAAAAACACACATTTTGTGGTATTAAGCTGTATGAATTTAGCCTGGCAGGGAAATGGCAAATATCGAACCACAATTTGGTTTGACGTGCAGTGTGCTTGTGCTGAACAAACACTATATGCCGCTGCGCATCATAGATGTCAAACGAGCCTTCTGCATGCTCTGCAGAGACCTTGCGGAAGTCATATCTTATGAGCAAGGCCAATATTACAACTACGATTTCGAGAGCTGGCGTGACATCAGCCAGATGAGACTTTCCTTCGAACCAAACCAACACGACTGGATTTCAACGGTAAACTTCCATATCGCCGTGCCGAGAATTGTTCGGCTGCTGTTTTATGATAGACTGCCGCGAAACGATGTAAAATTCAATCGGCGAAATATCTTCGCCCGCGACAGTAACCGCTGCCAATACTGCGGTAAAAAATTTCCCACCTCTGAATTATCACTTGACCACGTTATTCCAAAAAGCTGCGGCGGAACGGCGACATGGGAAAATCTCGTCTGCGCCTGCACAAGATGCAATGCGAAAAAAGGCGGCAAAAGGCCCAAGGAAGCCGGAATGGCACTTATAAAACAGCCGGTTAAACCAAAACGCAACCCCACTATCCACCTGCACCTCAATCACGAGCGGTATCATAGCTGGAAACAATTCCTCGACCACGCATATTGGTCAGTGGAATTAACGTAAAATAAGCATTCATCCTGCGATGAATGCAGCTTATCGTTAATTGTATTCATTCACAACCGTAAGACGTGCAACGATACGAGCTGCGCAACCGTAACCGAATCCCTTTCTCATGCGTCTCTTCCGATTGCTTTGGCGATTGCTTTAATCTGCGGCATTAGTTCTGACAGTGCCAACGGCGTAATCGACTGAGCGCCGTCGCTGAGCGCATGTTCAGGGTCGGGATGGCATTCAATCAGCAATCCATCGGCGCCTGCCGCGATTGCCGCCCGACACATCGCAGGAACAAGATGCGCGTGGCCTGTGCCGTGAGATGGATCGACAACTACCGGCAAATGCGTTTTGGCTTTTAATTCCGGAACCATTGCAAGCGCAAGTGTGTTGCGGACATATTCTTCAAAAGTCCTGATTCCTCTTTCACAGAGAATGACCTGCGAATTTCCTGCGTTTATGATATATTCGGCGGCGAGCAGAAATTCATCGAGCTGCGCGCTCATGCCGCGTTTTAACAGTACCGGCTTTTTTACTTTTCCAAGCGCCTCGAGCAGTGGATAATGCTGCATATTTCGCGCTCCTATTTGCAGAATATCAACGTATTCGGCAACGATATCAATGTGCTCAACTGCGACAACTTCCGTAACGACCGCAAGGCCGGTTTGCTTTTTAGCTTTCGCTAAAATTTTCAAACCTTCAACACCAAGCCCCTGAAAGCTGTACGGACTTGTTCGCGGTTTGAATGCTCCGGCGCGTAAACCTACGCATCCGGCTGCGGCAACTTTTTCAGCCGTCTGTAAAAGCTGTGTTTCATTTTCAACTGAACACGGGCCTGCGATTACTCCGATTTTCGTTCCGCCAAGCGGAAAACCTTTCGAGCCGATTTTTATCTGCGTATATTCTTTTTTAACTTCGCGCGACGCGATTTTATATGGTGCAAGAATAGGCACAATGCGTTCAACACCGGCGGCATTTTCTATCGCCCCTTTATCGACGTTGCGTTTATCGCCAAGGCAGGCGATTACGGTGCGGTTCGTACCGACGATGACGTGCTCTTTCAAGCCGTAGTCATTGACGAGTTCAACAACGTGTTGAACATCCTGCTCGCTTGCACCAGGTTGCATAATTACTATCATAGTTAGTCTCCTGAAATGGCTTTAAAAGCCTGGGGAAGATAATCAATTAAATCTGTTGCAATCAAACTTACCTGCCCTTTGTCTTTGGCGGCAAAATCACCTGCAAGACCGTGAACGTAAACCCCTAATTGGGCGGCGGCAAAATTTTCGAGTTTCTGGCCGTAAAGCGATGTAATTATTCCTGTCAGCACATCGCCTGTGCCTGCCGTTGCCATTCCGGGATTGCCGGTTGTGTTGATGTAAAATTTTTCTCTGTCAGCAACAATTGTCTGGTAACCTTTTAAAACAAGGACAACTCCGCTTTCTTTAACAAAATCAGAAGCGGCAGTTTCTCTTTCCTGTGGCATCAGTTTTCTCAAAAGCCCGCTCCAAAGCCTTTTCATTTCGCCGGGGTGAGGAGTAATAATCACATTCGCTTTAGTAATCTTAGGCCAATTTTTTATATTCGCAAGATTGTTCAAACCATCAGCGTCAATAACGAGTTTTAAATTTTTAACTTTAAGAAGATTTTCGAGAATTATTTTTACGCCGGCGCAAATTCCAATACCCGGCCCAAACGCGATTACATCATTATCTGCGATAGCCTTTAAAACAGTATCAATTGCTTTGACAGAAATTTTCCCGGTCGAATCCTCTGCAAGCGGAATTGTTGTGTAGCACGGTTCAATCGAGGCAACAATCGGCAAAATGCTTTTCGGCACAGCGACCCGAACAAGACCTGACCCGCTGCGAAGTGCGCTTTTGCCTGCAAGTGCCGCGGCGCCGCTGAAACCCGCACTGCCCGCGATTATACAGACTTTGCCGAAATCGCCTTTATGGCAATATTCCTTGCGAACCGGCAGCTTTGGTAATTTAGTTATCTTTTGCATAGAATCCTCTCAATCATCAACTCCTGCTTTGGCTTCGAGCGACATATCAGCGAAAATACCTGCTTTATATTTATGATATGCAAGTGAGGCAATCATAACCGCATTGTCGGTACAGTATTTTTTTGGGGCGACAAGTAATTTTCTGCCGGTTTGATTCGCCATATTTTCAAGTTCGTTTCGCAACATAGTATTTGCCGCTACTCCCCCGCCGAGCAGAATTGTTTTTGCACTGAATTTATCAGCGGCCATTTTAGTTTTTCTGACGAGCACATCTATAACAGTTGCCTGGAAAGATGCCGCGATATCAGCGATTTCCTTTTGGCTCATTTGCGCGACCCTGCTGCATCCTTTCATATCCTGCCCGCAGCAGTGATACAGAACCGCGGTTTTCAATCCGCTTAAAGAAAAATCGAGCGAATCCTTAGCAAGCATCGTACGCGGAAAATGTATCGCTTTGGGATTTCCTTCTTTAGCCGCCTTTTCAATGCTCGGTCCGCCAGGATATGGCAGATTCAAAATCGACGCGACTTTATCGAATGCTTCGCCTGCCGCATCGTCAATCGTTGAGCCGAGCAGGTGAAGGTCCAAAATATTTTCACATTCATACAGACTCGTATGTCCGCCGGAGACGACCAGCGCAACTGCCGGAAGATTTAAATCCGCAACGTCCATCATCGCCGATTGAAGATGCGCGTGAATGTGATTAATCGCAATCAGCGGTTTTCCTAAAGCCAGCGCAAGAGTTTTCGCCGCCGTAAGACCCACAATAAGAGCAACGGTCAGACCCGGCTGATTTGCGACTGCCACCGCATCAATATCGTTTTTATCAAGCTGTGATTGTTCGATTGCCTGCTGAACAATTGGATAAATTTTTTCAATGTGCGCACGTGACGCGATTTCAGGAACAACGCCGCCGTATTTCTGATGAAGTTCAATTTGCGATGATATGATATTCGACAAGATCTGCGAGCCGTTGCGTACAATGGCCGCAGCAGTTTCATCACAGCTTGTTTCTATACCCAGAATATTTACATCTGTTTTCATTAAGCTGAAATGATAATATAATATTGATGATATGTCAATTTAGGAGAGTGCGGCCAAAAACTTAAAATTTGAATATTCTGCGGCAAAAATCAGGATAATTTTTAAGCATATATGCCTGTTCTTTATTAATCACGGCCGATGAAATTTCCTTTTCAAAGATGCTGATGAAAATACTTTTACCGGTTCCATCGCGTTTTTGAAAAATTTTACCCCAGCCTTCAACGATTTGACCGTCATGGAATTTAATTTTTAGTTCAACTCTGCTGTCGACATTAAACTTCGAAGCGGCTTCTGCGGGAAGTTCAAATTTAACGGCGTGAACAGAGATATCGATTATCTTCGCCGAAAGATTTATAATTTCAGGCGATTCATTTATGGGATAAACTACTCTGAAAAATTGCCGTCTCTGGGCAACCCTTCTTTCCTCCTGTTGGTGCTCGCTTTCCTCGCGATTGTCATCCGAATCTGGGTCTCTTCTATCTTCCTGACGTTTTTCTGTATCAAACCAACTCATATCTATTCTCGTTTAATATACTAAAGCTTAAGAAGTCTGCCGGGATTTAGCAAGGATAAAAATCTGTCTTATAATACTTTTAATTATCCGCAAAGGCGAAAATCTCAGCGGTATTAGCTGAGCGGCCTCCAATTCTACCTGCTCTTTTATCGGGTCTAAATCACCTGCTGCTTCAATATTTTGTTCATTGGAACAGCCAAAACGCAGTTTTTGTGCTGTTTTAATCACTGGCAAATCTTCAGGATTGCACCCTATTAACCTGCAACAAACGGTTTCTGCTGCAATAGGGTCAACAGAAGCCGCCATCCAGCCGAGATGTCTGGGCTTTCCTCTTATCGGACCTGGTCCTTCCATCGCGACAACCGCATCGACAATGGTTATTACAGGATTCAGCAATTTATAAATATCGATGAGCATCGTGCAGAATTCTTCGAAAGTTTCGCCTTTTTTGTAATGCCAGACTGCTTTGGCTTTTCCGCTGACACAACCGAACATATTTTTAACGGCAATCGTCACGACAAGCTGCTGATGCGTTTTCAGCTTCGGCAGATTTATGATTTTATCCGCCTCGAGCGCATATCGGCTGATACCAACGCGCGTTCGGCAGGTTTCAAGCCTGCGTTTCACCGGTTCATCGAGCTGCCTGATTTCAACGCCGAGTTTCTTCAAAGGCTCAATAATGCCGATCGCCTTTGCGCAAGCCATTGTATTTGCCCACGCCGGCGAATCTCCCACAAAAGGCTTAGCTCCGTAATCAACAAGCAATTTAGCAAGCCCGACAATAACTGCCGGGTCGGTTTGAGTCGCACATTCAGCAGGCCTTGGCGCTATCATATTCGGCTTAATTAGAACCTTATCGCCCCTGCTCACAAAAGAATCAATCCCGCCGAGAAGTTCGAAATGCTTCATCAAGGCAGCCTCAACCGTCCGCTCATTATAATCGGGACATTTAATTAGCGATACTTTTACTTGATTCATAGCCAATACTTTATACAATCTGGCGGAGTTGTTCAATATGAAAGCACTATTAAAAAAACTGATTGAGGCCAAATCGACAACGGATGTCGGCGAACTGAACTGCGCCCGAATTCTCGCGGACTATTTCAAATCGGCAGGTCTTAAACCTAAAATCGATATTTGGGACAAAACCCGCGCAAATATTACTGTTCATCTGAAATCAACAGGCGAAAAACCCGGACTTCTGTTTGTCGGCCATCTCGATGTCGTACCGGCCGAAGGCGATTCGATGTTCAAACCCGCCGAACGAGACGGTAAGATTTTCGGCAGAGGCGCCTGCGATATGAAAGGCGGCCTTGTCGCATCGGCAGCGGCCATCGTCGAAATTGCCAAATCGAATATCAAATTAAAAGGCGATATTATCTACTCCGCAACCGCAGGCGAAGAAACAGACAGCAGCGGAATAAAGAAATTCATAAAATCATTTAAAAATAAAAATCTCTGCGGAATCATAGTCCCCGAACCGACCGATTTCGGCCTCGTAGCCGCACATCGCGGACTTTTATGGCTCCGGATTATTACAAAAGGAAAATCGGCGCACAGCTCGATGCCTCATCTTGGAATCAACGCAATCGATTCGATGCGAATATTCCTCAATGAACTTGCGAAGTTTAAAATCCCCGGCACAAATAAACTGCTCGGCAAAGCTTCACTGAGCGTAAATAAAATCAATGGCGGCGCAGCTTCGAATATCGTGCCGGAATTATGCTCGACCGAAATTGATATTCGCACCGTGCCCGGCCAGGACATAAAAAGCATTGTCGAAGGTATAAATGAAATAATTGACAGGCTCGCCAAAATAAATCCGAACTTCCAGGCACAATTGCAAATCCTGCGTCAGGCCGGTTCGCTCCAAACCGATACAAAAAGCAAATTCGTAAAACAACTGACAAATATCTTAAAAACGCAGCCAAAACCCGTGCCTTTCACCACTGATGCGCCATTTCTATCAGCTTTAAACATACCGATTGTTATTTTCGGCCCTGGCCTGCCGGGACTTTGTCACAAACCAAACGAACATATTAAAATTAAAGATTTAAAAAATGGGGTGGAACATTATAAACGGATTTTTAAACATCTTTTGGTTTAATTGCATTTTAAGCAATAATCCGCACCACTTAAACGTCTTAAATATTTTATGGATGATAAATTATGACAAGAATCACAATTTTATTAATTAGCTTTTTTATGTTTTTTTCAGGTTGCAGCACCTGGAGAGGCATTCCAAGCCATGGCGGCGGAAAAAGATTTGATGAAGAACAGCGAGTCGTGGCATCTGCAATACGTCAGGCTGTCGCCGATATGAATATCAGTGAACTTCGCGGCCTGAAGGTTATGGTTACCATCGACGCAATGAGCCAAAATGGTGGCGGGCAGTTAACTCTGCCGGGCTTGAGCAGCATTTCAGCAGGTTACAGCAATCTCGAAAATGATGGTAAAACGAATAATCTTTATACTCGTGAAGGCTGGGACGCAAGAGCTTCGATTTCTACAGATACGGATCTCAGACCCACCGTCTTCGCAACAGACGGCGATTTAAAATATTTTGAAGCCGCGCTGAATATGAAATTGAGACATTCGGGCGTAAGTTTTGCCGCTAAAAATCCCGATTGTGTTTTATACGTTCTCGTCGATGTCCTCGGCACTAACCGCAGCAGAAACGACAGTATGATTTTATGGAAAGACAATCTTCGCGCGACCTGCGAACTTACTTACTATGCGGTCGAGCCGAAGCAGAATGGATTATTTTTCGAGGCAAGACGTTCAAGCGCAGAATCAGTATATTTTGAAAAAAGTCTCCTGCTGTTCAATAATTACGAAACTGGCCGCGCCTTGGAAACTATAACGCCGACCTATATGCCCGTTAATGGCAATTTCGTCGATGCGTCTCCAAACATCGTCTCAACAGCAGAACCCGCCCCTGTCATCGAGCCGAATGATAACAGCCAGAGCCAGTTTGCGAAAATGAGAAAAAGACTTGAAAAAAGATTGAACGAAGCCAACAGTTATTTGCAGTCCGGCAATGTCACCGCCGCAGAGAAAATCGTTAATGAGATTCGCACTATCGACCCTGAATATCCCGGCCTCGATGCTGTCTATTCACGCCTCGAAGCCGCTAAAAACCAGGACCCGAATCATTAAATAATACGAAAAATCATGCGAAATTGTCGCCGAGCTGAGCGAGAATATCACACGCTTTTGCAAGCCTGTTGCCATTGGCGCTTTGCCAGTTGACCTGGGAATTGTTTTTAAGAAAGTCCTCTATTTTCCTGCACGCCAGAATAACCGTCGCGTGATTTTTATTCCCCATCAGTCTTCCGATTTCCGGAAAAGACATATCAGTGTATTTTCTTGCAAGATACATACTGAACGACCGTGCCAGACTTACTGTTCTGTCCTTTTTGGAAGAATGAATATCTGCCGGTGTAATTCCGAAATACGCGGTAACAGCCGATTCAATATCAGAAAGATGAACGATGGGGTCAGTCCGCGAAATATGCTCCGCCAGAACCTGTCGCGCTGCTTCGGAAGTAATCTTCTCATTGCATAGCGATGAATAAGCGATGAGTTTCAAAATTGCGCCTTCAATTTCGCGAATATTCAAACGAATATTCTCAGCGATATACGTTACGACTTTATCGTCGAGATGCTTATTCATCGCGGCAGCTTTCTGCTGAATGATTTTGCACCTCGTTTTGAAATCCGGCGGCTCAATCTTCACAACCATACCGGATACGAACCTGTTCACAAGGCTCTCGCAGAGCTGGCCTATCAATTTCGGATGGGCGTCCGATGCCAGAACCACTTTTTTGCCCGCCATATTTATCGTATTAAACGTATGCAGGAATTCCTCCTGCGTTGAAGGCTTGCTGGCCAGGAAGTGAATGTCGTCTATTGCCAACAAATCCGTTTGTCGATAGCGCCTCCTGAAAGCTTCCAGCTTCCGTGTCTTCAAGGCCAGCACAAACTGATTAGTAAAATCCTCCGCAGAAACATACAGCCAATTGGCTGTCGGTCTGGTTCGGCTCATCATATTGCAGATCCCTTGCATCAAATGGGTCTTGCCAAGTCCATATCCTCCATGAATGAACAGCGGATTGAACGGACTTACTTCTTCAGATATCAAACTCTTTGCTGCGTTGTAGGCCAACTGGTTCGATGGCCCCACGACAAACGAATCAAGCGTCATCTTTAACGGCCGTTCGATTGCCTGATGCTCACTGATTCTGCTTCGCGTCGTTTTGTTCTGCGCCTGCTGAACAAGCTGCGCCTGGCTGTCAAGCTGCGTTCTTCGCTGATTGCCGCTCAACTCCGGCTCGATATTAAAGGTAACTTTTTTAGCAGAACCGCAAACAGCCTCTACAGCAGCGGTTATATCACTTAAAAAATGGCTTTCAATCCAGCTTCCGACGAACGGGTTGGGCACGCCAACCTTCAAATAATCGTCGGCAATCGTGAACCTGGTCGAATTCTTGAACCAGATTCTGTGTTTCTGCTGACCAATCCTTTCAGCAAGAAACTGATTGATTGCACTTATCTCATCCGTGATTGTGTTCTGCATCTTTTATTAATTTTCTTATTAAGTTTTGAGCGATAGTAACGATTTATTAGAAAAACGTTAAGTAAAAATATAAGCCCGCTCCATAACTAAATCAATGCAGTTCTTTGAAAAATCTTTTCCACTTTCGGATAGTATTTAATTACAATACCTTGCGCGAAATAATTTTTTATTTTGAACAGGTTATACACACTCTTAATTTAGGTTTGTGGAAAAAATGTGGAAGAAAAATCAGCTAAAAATCCCCGTTATCAGTACTGATAACTTATTTTTTTTGTAAAATTGCACAATATCCACCATCACAATCAAATGTCAAATATGTTTAGCCGCTTTCGGCACGAAAGCGTGTCATTTCGACCGGAGTGAACCCGAAGGGCGAACGAAGCGGAGAAATCAAATAAAACAGATTCCTTTACTTACTTCCTCATAATCACCGCCGCATAACCACCATCGCAATCAATACTTGCAGCAGACGGCAATGTCAACTTTTCTTTTTCGAGTGAAAATTCTTTATGATTCTTCAAAAAGTTATTTACAATTTCATTGTTTTCTTCATTTAATATGCTGCACGTGCTGTAACAGATTCTCCCGCCTTTGCTTATAAACTTTGAAGCAGATTCCAGAAGCTGACTTTGAATTTTCGCAATCTCATGAATCTGCTTTTTATCCAATCGCAATCTGACTTCAGCCCTTTTCGCCAAAACTCCTGTATTTGAACAAGGCACATCAAGCAAAACTGCTTCAACAGGAATTAACTTTGACGATTCTTTTAGAAAATCATTATAACTCAAAATCTTAACCGATTTAACTCCGAGCCTGTTTACATTCTCATTGATTTTATGCAATCTCGAATCATCTATATCAGTTGCAGTCACAAGCTCTTTATCATCAGCCATTTCCGCAATATGCGTCGTCTTTGTTCCCGGCGCTGCACAAATATCAAATATTTTCCAGCCCGATTGAGGGTTCAAAAATGAAACAACAGATGATGCGGTCAAATCCTGAATTGTAAAAAGGCCGTTCTTAAAACTTTCAAGCTGTGCAATATTGCCTGTTTTATTCAGTTTCACCATTTTATACTGTTCGACGATTTCGCAATCGACATTTTCGGATTTTAAAACATTTATCAACTCTTCTGCCGTAGTTTTAAGCCGATTAGGCCTTGCGTAAATCGAAGGCCTTCGATTTGAAGCAAAACAAACATTTTTAGCCTTTTCGTAACCGAATTGAGAAATCCAAAGTTCTATCAGCCACAGCGGAAGCGAAAACGCCCTGCTCAAATATTCAGCTTTATCTTTTTTTTCGGCAGGAAGAATCTCGATTGTAAATTCGCAACCTGCCTCGCTTGTTAGAGGCAGCGTCTTTTTCGAATCAGTTTCGCTTAATTTGGCATTTTTATTCTTTATCGATGCGACAACTTTGCGCAAAACAGCGTTTATAAACCCTGAAGCTTTTTTCGAGCCTGTTTGCTTCGCCAGTTCGACCGCTTCATTTACTATCGCATATTGAGCCTGCTCAGTGAAAACTAATTCATAAACTGCGATGCGAAGGCAATTAACAAGTTTTGGCTGAATGTTTTTTGTAGGTCTTCCGGAGATTTGAGAAATGAAATTATCTATGAAAATAGAATTTCTTATTACGCCGAAAGTTATATCAATGACCGCCGCTCGATTTTCAGTTTTTGCTGAAAATTTATCAATAAGCAAAGAGGCATCTTGCTTCTCGGCTTTGAATTGATTTAAAACTTCCCATACCGCCCTGCGAGCAGAATATTTCACATCAACCATTATTTAATGTCCTCAGAGACAGTAAAAAAATCTCCTGTCCCGCCCGCCCTGCCATTGAGGAACGATTTGAAGTCCATCAGCTTTCCGCCGTGAGGTTTCAGCTCGAGAATTTTCAGTGTCCCAATTCCGCATTCGACATTTAATTCCGGATTAATCAGCCCCGGCTGATGTTTGATTGTATTTTCAACCACCTTTGTTTTGGCCAACGTTACAGTAAATCTCTTGCCGCTCTTTGCCGAAACAAAATCCGCAACAGCACCAGGCCAATACCAAAGCCCCCTGATTCTATTATGAATTTCCAGAGCCGACTTGCTAAAATCAATTATGCCGTCCGATTTTTTCAGCTTCGGCGCTTTTGTTGCTGTAGAATTATCCTGTTTCGTATAAACTGCCGTTCCCGCTTCTATTTTATCAATGGTTTCAATAAGCAATGGTGCTGCAAGTTTCGCAAGTTCATCGTGAACGATTTCTGCGGTAGCATCGTCGCTGATTTCCATTTCAGCCGTTGCGAGCATTTCGCCCGCATCCATTGTTTGCGCCAGTGTAATTATCGTAACACCCGTTTTCTTATCGCCGTTGATTATCGCCCAGTTAATAGGCGCTGCGCCGCGATATTGGGGAAGCAGTGAACCATGAACGTTAATTGCGCCTTTAGTTGGTATTGAAATAATATCAGGTGAAATTTTTTGGCCGAACGCGATGACAACAAGCAAATCCGGTTTAAATTTTTCCAAAATATCAACGCATGAAGGAACATTTATATTTTCAACAGTAATAAAGGGAATGTTATTTTGCTGCGCCCATTGTTCGACATCATTGGGTCGACATTTTCTTCCCCTGCCGGCAGGTTTTTCAGGATGAGTGAATATATAAAGTATCTGATGATTCGATGCCTTGATTGCATTTAATGAATCAACACCAAACCGCCCGCATCCGCAATATACAATTCTCATTTTTCAATCACAGAAAAAAAGTGTTTATTCGTGTTCATTCGTGGTTTATCTTATGCATCTTTATGCTGTTCGTAATTCTCTCGAAGCTGTTTGAGTTTTCGCCGTGCCCCGATTTTCGCAACCGTCGAAAATTTATCTGCTATCAGTGTCCCGTCAAGATGGTCGCACTCATGCTGAAAAATTCTCGCACGAAGTCCTTCAGCATTTTCCGATATTTCTTTGCCCTCAAGGTCGAGCGCCTTAATCGAGCATTTCGAACTTCTGTGTATATTGCCGTAAATATTTGGAAGCGACAAACATCCTTCCTCATTAGTTACGATAGAGCCGGAAAGAACTATTTCCGGATTTATATAAACTTTGGCGTTTTCTTTTGTGCCGTCCTCGGATGCGACAAAAATCCTCAGTCCCACCCCCGCCTGCGGCCCGGCCAGCCCCACGCCTTTAAATTCAACCATAATATCTTTCATCTTTTCCGCAAGTGCACGAATACTATCATCTATTTTATCTATTGGTTTGGATTTTTCCAAAAGCACCGGCGAAGGCCACCGCGTCATTTTACATTTTTCAACATCTATCATTATCCGCTCCTGTCGGCCGTGTCGTCAAACTCGTCTCCTTTGAACGTGTGACCGAGATAACTCTTGCGAACAAGATCATTTTTTACAATTTCAGCCGGACTTCCTTCGGCAATCACTCTGCCATGGTCAATGATGTATGCTTTATCTGAAACTTCGAGCGTCCGCTCTACATTGTGGTCAGTAATAAGAATGCTCACACCCGATTCGACAAGCCTGTGAATCTCACCCTGCAATTCCTCGACAGCTATAGGGTCAACGCCGCTGAACGGTTCATCAAGAAGAATCAGCGATGGATTAGTTACCATCGCGCGTGCAATCTCAAGTTTTCTTCTCTCACCGCCGGAAAGGAATCTCGCCTGGCTTTTCGCGACTTCCGTCAGTGCGAATCTTGCAATAAGCTCTTCAGCTCTTCGCTTGCGTTCTGTCGCCGTCAGCGTCATCGTCTCAAGAATTGCAAGCAGATTATCACGTACGCTAAGCCTTTGAAAAACGCTCGGCTCCTGCGAAAGATACCCCATCCCAAGCCGTGCCCGTTTATACATCGCCATATTCGTAACATCCGACCCTTCGAAAACCACCGTTCCTTCATTTGGCGTAATCATGCCCATACACATCCTGAATGTTGTGGTTTTGCCCGCCCCGTTTCTGCCAAGCAGACCGACTATGCTTCGCTGCTCAACTGCAATCGATACCTGATTGACAACCGTTCTGCCGGAATATTTCTTTATCAAACTATTTGTTTCAAGAAGAATCATTTCTGCTCCAAATTATTCCACCTATACGAACCCTTCGGGCATTTTGGCCGGTATAAATGGTTGACTATTTTATTATAAGGTCTTAATATACTCATAAAGTATCAAATAGTCCAGTTTAAACGTTGTTGTTTTTAAAGGTGAGAAAAAATGAAAAAAAATGCTATTTTATTACTTGTCGTGTCCGCAATCCTTTTAACATCTCAAATTGGTTTCAGCGCCGATGCCAATACTCCGGCAGTGCCGAAAGACCCTAATACCATGATTATGGTTCTCGATGGCAACGAACTGACTCTCGGACAGGTAAATTCGTTAGCTCCCGATGCGGATTTAAACACTATTAAAAACGTTGCAGATTATTGGCTCAATACCCAGCTTCTTTATGAAGAGGCCGCCAAAAGAGGCATCGACAAAGACGCTAAAACAAAATTCCAGGCTGAAATGAATTATAAAAAATCATTTGCGACTGCTCTGATTGACCAGGTTCAGAAAGATGTAAAAATCAGCGATGAAGAAATAAAGAAATATTACGATGATAACAAGGAAACCGACCCTCGCCTTTCCGAGCCGACATACCTTAGCTTTTCCCATATTAACGTGGACACTCTCGAAAAAGCGCAGGACATCCGCAAAAAAATTGAAGAAGGCGCAGAAATCAACGAGCTTGCAAAAACAGAATCAACCGCTTCAGATGCAAAATCAGGCGGAAGAGCTGCAAAAGTCAGAGAAGATTCCATTCGCGCAAAATATGGCCAGGAACTTCTCGATGCGTTGCTCAATGCCTCGGAAGGTCAGTTAATCGGCCCCATTAAAAACAAGGAAGGCAAATACGAAATCGTCAGACACGAAGGCAAACGTGCCGCACGCGTTATGGAATTCGACAAAGTTAAAGACCAGATAAAATCGACTCTCGAAAATCAGGCAAAGAAAAACGCCGTCGAAAATCTGATTGCCGGTCTCCAGGAAAAAGCAAAAAACAGATACAACAAAGCGGACTTCCTGAAAGAACAAAAAACTGAAGAAAAAGAAAAAATTTCTGAAAAATAAGCATAATTAACTATTGACAGATTTTTTTCTCGACGTTAGCATAGAGTTGTGCAATTTAAAAGGTTGCTTTAAGACGAATATTTTTTGTCATCCACAAAGCAGCCTTTTTTTATTTTCAATTTTTTAAGCCACTCTTTGAAATTCGCCGCAGCTTTTATCATCCCTAATCCGCTGAAAATTTTATCATGTCGATTCAGCGCCTCGATAGTATCGAGCACTACCCTCGATTTGCCCGCCGCAAGATAAATACGCAATACTTTCTCCACCAGCTCATTATTATCACAGTCCAGTTCAAGTGCATAATCGAGAAACTGCTGTGCATCTTCCATCTCCCCGCGAGCAGCAAGTACTTTACCCAGATAATAATAATTCATCGCATTAGTCGGCTGAAGCTCAGAAACCCGCAAAAAACAGTGCGTCGCATAATCCGTCTGCCCCATCTCCATCATCATCACGCCCATCGCTTCGAGAACTTCCGGCCTGCGTATATCAAGCTCCATTTCCGCTGAAAGCAGCGATGAAGCTTTTTCCTTTTCACCGTTCTGATGCGCAAACTGTGCAAGCCGAAATCTCGGCCCCGGCATATTCATATCGCACCGCATTGATTGCGCATAATATTCTATCGCTTCCTCTTTTCTGCCCGCGTTCAATTCTATTTCACCCAGATAAAACAACGCCGCCGCGTTTTGCGGTTCCAGTTCAATTATCCTGTGAAATTTTTCACGTGCGTTTGCAGTATCGCCGCAGTTCAGAAGAAACAAACCAAAATCAAAAATCACTTCCTTATCGCCCGGATTTTTTCTGAGCTCAAGAATAAAATATTCACGCGCCTTATTTTTCTCACCCTGGTTCCAGAATCCCTGCGCAATATGATAATCTATCTGAGGATGGTTCGGCTCAATAGATGCAGTCTTCTGCCAGCACCACACCGCTTTTTTATAATTGCCCTGGATGAAAAATGAATTTCCTATATTATAAAAACAAAGAGGACAGGAATCATTTATCTGCTGAGCCAGGTAAAACATCTGCTCAGCCATATCATAATTGCCCATTTCCGTATAAGTGATAATTCTGTTGCAAAAGCTCGGCTCGAACTGCGGGTCTGTCTTTTCGATTTGCGAAAACAAATCCAGTGCCAAATCATATTGCCCTGTGCGTGTATAATCGACCGCAAGGCAATTGAGCGTCTCAATATCGCCTGAGTTAAGATTCAATGCGCATTTATATTCTTCAATCGCTTCTTCGAATCGTTCCATCGCGTCAAGCGTCAGAGCCTTATTGAAGTGCCACCTGTCGTTAGCGGGATTAATATCTATCGCTTCGTTCATCGCCGTAAGCGCTTCATTCATCTGACCATCCTCATAAAGCTCGAAAGCCTTAATCGCTTTCTGCTCAGCCTGGTCCCATGAATTAAATTCATCGCCGCGTTCAAATCCATTGTCAAAATTCATATTATACTGATCCTAATTAAATTTTTCCGCCAATCCTCGGGTAACTTCTTTTAAAATAAACTTACCATTTCAACCGCGGGAATTTTCTACCCTTCAAGGGTATTTCCCTGAAATTCCATTGCAAATTGAAATCGACACTTTTATCCAGCCTGTTAATGTGCAAAATCGGACTTTTTTGAAATTAAAAAAATATGTTATTTTTTAAATTCCCGAGCCATAACTGATTGTCAATTAAATGTTTATAGAAATTTTAAATATTAAATATTAAATTTTAAATCCCGTTTGTGCCTTTTTCTGGAAAAAATTGCCTTTAGGTCTTATAATGCTTCGATAATTGACAGATTTACTAAGGAGTAAAAATGATTAAACAGATACAAGGACAGCTTTCAGCCGGAACCGCCAGGTTCGCGATTGTTGTCAGCCGTTTCAACGAGTTCATAACCTCAAAGCTTCTTGGCGGCGCAATCGACTCGTTGCAAAGGCACGGAGCATCCGATGAGCAGATTACCGTCATCTGGGTTCCGGGCGCGATTGAAATTACGCCCGTTGCCAAAAAACTCGCCGCCGGCGGAAAGTACAACGCAGTGATTTGTCTCGGTGCCGTAATTCGCGGCTCGACAAACCACTACGATTACGTCTGCCAGCAGGTCAGCAGGGGCATCGGCCAGATTAATTACGAAACCGGCGTACCGACCATCTTCGGCGTTCTTACCTGCGACACAATCGAGCAGGCTATCGAACGCGCAGGAACAAAAGCGGGCAACGCAGGCTCTAACGCCGCAGCTTCCGCTATGGAAATGGTCAACGTGCTCTGTCAAATATAGGAATAAAATGCCTTCAACCGATAGAAGAACAATGGCAAGAGAGCTTACTATGCAGGCTATCTGCCAAATGGACGTCCAGGGCGAATCTGCCCTCGCTACACTCGATAGATTTTTCACTGAAAACACCGACGACCCGGAAGTTCGCAAACTCGCGGAAAAATGGTCGAAAGGCGTTTGGCTCTCGATGAAGGAATGTGATGCTCTTATTACGGTAGCAGCCGTTAAATGGGAGTTATCAAGATTGAACCAGGTCGATAGAAGCATCCTTCGCCTTGGTGCATATCAGTTAAAATATTGTCACGACATACCGGAAAAAGTCGTGATTAACGAAGCGATTGAACTCGCGAAAAAGTACAGTGCCGAGTCGTCGCCGGCATTTGTTAATGGCGTTATGGATGCGATTTTAAAGAAACTTAGAATGGACTCTCCCAGGGATTCGGAAAACAAATGCGAAAAATAGCAATGCTCAATCAAAAAGGCGGAGTTGGCAAGACCACCTCGGTAGTCAATATCGCTGCCGCTCTCGCGCAAAGCGGTGCAAAAGTAGTCGTTGCGGATTTTGACCCGCAGGCACATCTCACCATCCACCTCGGCGTCGAACCAGACAGCGTACAGGCAGGTTCCTATGAAGTCCTTACTTCACAGGCCGATTTCGACGATGCGCTGATTGAAGTTCGTCCGAATCTGTTTCTATTAGGCGCAAATATTCATCTCGTCGGCGCAGAAAGCGAACTCGTCAGCGTCGTCGGCAGGGAAATAATTTTCCGTGAAGCTGTAACAAAATCGCAGCACAATTTTGATTTCCTGATTATCGACTGCCCTCCTTCGCTTGGCCTGTTAACTTTGAATTCGCTTGCCGCAGTTGATGAAGTCATAATCCCCCTCCAGCCGCATTTTCTTGCGCTTCAGGGACTTGGCAAACTCCTGCAAACTGTCCAGCTTGTAAATAAAAGAATAAATCCAAAATTAAAAGTCAGCGGCGTACTTCTTTGTATGTTCGACAGCAGAATTTCACTTTCCGAAGAAGTCAAAAACGATATCGATAAATTCCTCGAGGCCGCAAGAGGCACAGACCTGCCCTGGAGTACCGCGCAGGTCATTCCCGTTTACGTGCGAAGAAATATAAAACTTGCTGAAGCGCCAAGCTATGGCAAAACAGTTTTCGAATACGAACCGGAATGCAACGGCTCAAAAGATTACCAGCAAATCGCCGATTTCCTCCGCAATGGTGCATCCAGTTTAGCCCCCGCACCCGTGGCGGGGGATCGTATCCGCGACCATCGGGAAGCGGATAGTTTAAATCCCGCACCTGTACCGGCGGATCATAACCCCGACCCCAACGAAACAGCAATTAGCCCCCAGATTCATTCTGGGGGTTCCGAGCCCCGACCATAAGGGAGGGGTCAGATTAACTATGCGAATCATACGTTTCTACTGCGACTCCATCACACAGAACACTACATTGGCCGATTCTCAATTTCGCCATCTTACAAAAGTTCTGCGTCTCCATCAGGGCGATTGCTGTGAACTGGTCGATGGCAAAGGCACACTCGCAAAAGCGGTCATAAAAAAAATCGAAAAAAATCTCGCCGTTTTCACAATTTTGGATTCGCAGACTTTTCCAAAACCGCAAAACCGCAGAATCATCATCGTCCCAAGCATCGCCAAAGGCGAGCGTTTCGACCTGCTCACTGCAAAATGTACGGAACTCGGTGTCGATGCAATTGCTCCGACTATTTACGAAAGAACTGTAAAACAGACAATCCAGCCGCACCGCCTCGAAATGATTGCGATTGAATCTTTAAAACAGTGCCATAGATTATTCCTGCCGACAATCGCGCAGGCAATGACTCTTCCCCAGACAATTGAAAAAGTGAAGATTGATTATCCCGATGCCAAATTTATTTTCTGTTCATTGTCCCAGGGCTCAACTTCGATAATAAATTTCAATGCACATGAAAATGATTGCGTTGTTTTCGTCGGCCCCGAAGGCGGCCTGACAGATACGGAAGAAAATTTGTTAAAGGGTATAAATGCCCAGCCGGTTAGTTTAACCGATACGGTTTTAAGAATTGAAACAGCCGCTATCGCCGCCGCAAGTATACTTACAATCAAAAGAGATATTTAAGATTACTTGGTAACAATTACATTCAAACTGATTGGTGTATCTTTTACTCTCACAGTGCTTGCATCTTTAAAAATCCCCAATTCTTTTACCCGCGTCATTTGTGTAAAACCTGCCGATCCAAGATAGAGCCCAAGAATATCGCTATCGAATCCGGTAAAATGATAATCATATCTGTTCATATGCCCGCCGAACATCATTCTCATCACCAGCAAACGATCTTTAAATTCCAACTGATCTTTCGCCAGGAATAATTTACTCAGTATCTCAAGGTCCGGCACACTTATATACAGTTTCCCATCCGGCTTGAGAACACGCCGCCACTCTTTCAAGGTTTTTACCAAACCATATTGATAATCGAAATGTTCCAGGACGTGCGAAGCGTATATTTCATCAAAAGTATTTTCGTCAAATCGCGAAAGATCGCCCGCATCCCCGACATGATCCACATGTTCACCTGCCTGAATATTAAATATCTCCCATTCAGGATGCGCCTTTTCACCACCGATGTGCAGCTTCCGTGCCATATATAATCCAAATTAACAATCTCAATAGTTATATCGGCATATACCTTAATTAAAAGAAAATTCTGATTCCACTAAAATATGGTGCGGGCCTGTGTGGAATTCTACAGCATTATGTACCCACAATTATATGTAATTTACCCCTAAAACCACTGCTTTTTTAGCCAATTTTCATCAAAACACATCAAATTTTTTGCTATTTATGCCAATTTTTCGTTATTTTTTGTAATTCTGCACAAATCCCTGTAAAATAAGAACTTACTGCTTTAAAATTGTTCATAACCCTTTTATTTACGTTGTTTGAGCGATCACGTTAAAAAACCTGAAAATCGCTCATAAGTCCTTATTTTCCTGGGCAGAATTGAGACCAAAAATCATGGTAAAAATATAACTCAAACGAACATTTTAGCAAATTCGCTGCAAGTTTTTTCAGCGGGGTTTTTTAATTTTCATATTTCGTATTTCAAAGTTTTTTGGTAAAATCCCCCTCAGTTGGTAAAGGCATTGTGAATTTTTATTCTAAACCCTATACCTTATCCCCCTAAACCCTAATATGAGTACAACTGAAAATATGGTAAAAAAAACGCAGTCTAAATGGGACGGCTTTAGTTTAAAGCCGAGGAAAGATATGCCCGCAGGCCTGTGGCTTAAATGCCCCGGCTGTGCCAAAACGCTTTTCAAGAAAACAGTTACGGAAAATCTCGATATTTGTCCCGAATGTAATTATCACTTTAGAATTGGTGCAAAGGAACGGATTGCCTACCTCGCCGATGAAGGCACATTTGAGCAGTTTTTGACCGAACTGGTAACAACCGACCCCTTGACTTTCGTTTGTAAGGGTACTAAATATTGTGAACGGGCAAAGTTAGCCGAAAAAACCGCCGCCGGCAAAGAAGCGATGCTCGTCGGCAAAGCCTTTATTAAAGGCCGCCCTATTATGCTCGCCGTGATGGATTTTAACTATTTAGGCGGCTCAATGGGCGCCGTTGTCGGCGAAAAACTCTGCTGTGCCATTGAAAAAGCCATTGAAGAAAATCTGCCCCTGCTTATCGTCAGTTCAACCGGCGGAGCAAGAATGCACGAAGGGGTCGTTTCGCTTGCCCAAATGGCAAAAACCAGTGCCGCTCTGGCGAAATACGACGACCATGGCGGGCTTTTTATTTCACTTTTAACAGACCCCACAACTGGCGGCGTAACAGCAAGTTACGCAATGTTAGGCGATATTATTATAGCAGAACCCGGCGCTTTGATTGGTTTTGCAGGCCCAAGAACAATTTACGAAACGATAAAAGTAGAGCTTCCAAAAGGTTTCCAAAGAGCCGAATTTCTGCTCGAACACGGCTTTGTAGATATGATTGTCCATCGCAAAGACCTGCGTAGTGAAATCGCCCGTCTTATCGACTATTGCACCAAAAAGTAAACCGGTAATTAGCCCCGTGCTCTGCACGGGGTTCCTTTGTAACTCCCAAATCGTTTAATAATCAATCCTGCCCAAAATCTCACTTTGCAAACCGCAATTTTCTGCGTATAATCCTTAAAATTATGTCCTATTTCCGTGAAAATATTGAAAAAATGTCCGGCTACGAACCCGGCTTTCAGCCCAAAAATTCTGATGTAGTAAAGCTGAATACCAATGAAAATCCGTACCCGCCCAGTCCGAAAGTTCTCGAGGCGATAAAAAATTTAACTCCGGAACAGCTAAGAAGATACCCGCAGCCGTTAGCGGATTCATTCAGGGAAGCGGCTGCGAAAATCTTCGATGTAAAACCGGAAAACATCATCTGCGCAAACGGCGGCGATGATTTATTGAATATGGCAATTCGCGCAATTTGCGATGAAAACCGCCCCGTCGCTTATCCTTCACCCACTTATTCGCTTTATCCCGAGCTTGCAAAAATCCAGAACTGCCCTGTCATCGAAATCCCTTATGATGCGGAATTCAATCTCCCCGCGAAACTTACATCGACCGGCGCAGCTTTGACAATCGTTTGCAATCCAAATGCCCCTACCGGCACATTCATTCCCTGTCAGGAACTGCGTCAGCTCGCCGAAGAAATAAAAGGTGTGCTTTTAATTGACGAAGCGTATGCGGATTTCGCGGATGGCAACTGTGTGGAATTAGCTAAGAATTTAGAGAACGTAATTATCCTTCGTTCTATGAGCAAAGGATATTCGCTTGCCGGAATGAGATTCGGTTTTGGAATCGCAAGTGAAGGCCTGATAAAGGGTTTGATGAAAGTCAAAGATTCTTACAATGTCGATGCGGTATCAATCGCAGCAGCAACGGCAGCAATCAATGACCAGAAATATTTTAAAGAAAACGTAGAAAAAATAAAAATCGAACGAAAAAATCTGACTGAAAAATTGACCCAAATGGGATTTGAAGTGCAGCCAAGCCAAACCAATTTTCTTTTCGCAAAGCCTTTAAAAGCAAGGGCCATAGACATTTACAATAAACTTAAAGAGAAGAATATATACGTTCGTTATTGGGCGTATCCTGATATAAAAGACAAATTGAGAATTACAGTCGGAACGGCCGAGCAAAATCAAAAACTCATAAACGCGTTAAATGAATTAATTGCCAGGGACTAAATTATGGCTGACAGAAAAGCGAAAATCACTCGTAAAACCAATGAAACAGATATTAGCCTCCAGATAAACCTCGACGGCCAGGGAAAATACGAACTCAATACCGGCATCGGCTTTCTCGACCACATGCTTTCGCATTTGAGCAAGCACAGCAAAATAGATATGACTCTCAAAGCCAAAGGCGACCTCGAAGTTGACCAGCACCACACGGTTGAGGATGTCGCGATTTGCATGGGCGAGGCGCTTTGCCAGGCCCTTGGCGACAAAAAAGGAATAGCACGCTATGGCAACAGTGCAGTTCCGATGGAAGACGCTCTTGCAAATGTTGCGCTGGATTTATCAGGCAGACCGTTTTGCGTTTATAATGTTGAATACAGAACCGAAAAAATCGGCGATTTTGATGTCGAATGTGTGGAAGAGCTTCTCAGAAGCTTTGCAAATCACGGCAAACTGAACTTGCACATAACTGTTCCACATGGAACCAACAGCCATCATATCGCTGAAGCGATTTTTAAAGCGCTCGGCCAAGCAATCGGGCAGGCAGTTAAAATCGTCGGCAAGGACATCCCAAGCACAAAAGGCTCGTTGTGATTAGCGATTTGAATTACGAATACAGGACAGGAATCGGCACCGATATTCACCGCCTCGTCGAAGGCAGAGAACTGAAGCTCGGCGGAGTCCTTGTGCCTTTCGATAAAGGATTACTTGCGCATTCTGACGGCGACGTGGTACTTCATGCGATGATGGATGCCGTTATCGGCGCAGCCGGTCTCGGCGATATTGGGATGTTTTTTCCTGATACCGACCCGCAATTCAAGAATATCGACAGCAAGGAACTTGTGCTGAAAGTGCGGGATTACATCTCTTCGAAGAATTGGGAAGTCGTGAATATAGATATTATTATTAACGCTGAAGAGCCAAAACTTGGCAAGTTTAAAATGCAGATGAAAAGGTGCATTGCAGACCTGATGGGTATCGATTTTATTAATGTAAATGTTAAAGCCAAAACAAACGAAGGCCTCGGCGAAATCGGCTCAGGCCTTGCGATATCAGCGATTGCAAACGTTATGCTTAGAAGAAGGTTAAAAAGAACACTATGAAGTTATACAATACGTTAACCCATAAAATTGAAGAATTTGTGCCGATGCAGCAGGGAAAAGTCGGGATGTATAGCTGCGGGCCGACGGTTTATTCGCATCCGCATATTGGAAATTTCAGAAGCTTTCTCGTCGCTGACCTGTTGAAACGCTTTTTTGAATTCAAGGGTTTTCAAGTAACTCACATAATGAATATTACTGACGTCGGTCATCTGGTTGATGACGCCGATGAAGGCGCAGACAAGCTCGAAGAGGCGGCCAAAAAACAAAAAAAAGACCCGATGGAAATTGCGCAGTTTTATACAGATTCGTTTATGCAGGCAAGCAAACTGCTGAATATAAAACCTGCAAATAAATATCCCAAGGCAACAGAGCATATCAATGAGATGATTGAAATAATTAAAAAGCTCATCGATAAAGGCTATGCCTATGTTGTGGACAACAATGTTTATTACAATGTTGAAAAATTTGCTGATTACGGCAAACTTTCGGGCAATACCCTCGAAGAATTAAACGCAGGCGCAAGAATTGAAGTTAATCAGGAAAAAACAAATCCGCAGGATTTCGCCCTCTGGAAGCACGACCCCAAACATCTCCAGCAATGGGACAGCCCATGGGGCAAAGGTTTTCCCGGTTGGCATATCGAATGCTCGGCGATGAGTTCGAAATATCTCGGCGCGGAATTCGATATTCACACCGGCGGAGAAGATAATATATTTCCACATCACGAATGCGAAATCGCACAATCTGAAGCGGCAAGCGGAAAGAAATTCGTTCATTACTGGCTGCATACACGTTTCCTGATGTTCGATGGCGAAAAGATGTCCAAATCAAAGGGCAATCTTTATACGATTCAGGAGCTTGTCGAAAAAGGATTCAGGAAAAATGCGATTCGGTATTCGCTTATCTCTTCGCATTATAGACAAAATTATAATTTTACTTTCGACGGTTTAAAAGCCGCTCAACAGGCAATTGATAAAATTCAGCAATGCGTTTTAAGACTTGAAGACTTGCGCAAAAATGCAAAAGCAGGCGAAATCAGGCCGGAATTAAAGGATTTATCGTCCAATTGCCTCAAAGATTTTGATGAATCACTTTCAGATGATTTGAATATTTCGAAAGCACTCGGTGTTTGCTTTGATTTTATACGCGAAGCCAATAAAGCTGAAAATATGAATTCAACAGAGGCTGCCGCCCTGCTTGATACAATAAATAAAATTGATTCCGTGCTCGGTGTTCTTGAAGCAGGTGAAAGCGAAGTGCCTGTGAACATTATAGAACTTGCGGAAAAACGAAAAGCGGCAAAACTTGCAAAAGACTGGAAAACGGCAGACGCAATGAGAGCCCAAATCACTTCGCTCGGCTGGACAGTCGAGGACACTCCCGGCGGAGGATACAGACTCAAACGCGCGGGAGAAGCGGGATGAGTCCCGTTAGACCTCTTTTAGAAATATCGGTTTTTTATTAGTGAGATGATAATATGTTTTATATAGGTTTTGCAAAGTCGAAACTAAGTGAGGTCTAACGGGATGAAAATTCTCGGTATTGACCCCGGACTGCATATTTGCGGATATGCAATTATCGACGCAGACAGGAATAATATGAAACTGCTCGAAGCGGGTATTTGCCGAACAAATACGAAGCTGCCGATTGAAAAAAGACTGGTGCAGATAACGCAGGATATAAATTCGATATTGGAAAAGTTTAACCCGAAATATATATCCGTGGAAGAGTTATATTCGCATTATGCGCATCCAAAAACCGCAATCTTGATGGGACACGCAAGAGGTGTTATACTTGCGGCGGCCTGTAAAAACGGCACGGATGTAAGGAGCTTTGCGGCGACAAGAATCAAAAAATCACTGACAGGAAACGGAAGAGCTTCAAAACTTCAGATGCAAAGAAGCATTACAACTTTGCTGGGGCTTGCGAAAGTGCCGGAGCCGGCCGATGTCGCTGATGCTATCGCGGCGGCGCTTTGCTGTGCAAACTCGATTTAAAAAGACAGCATGGAAAAGGGATTGCTATGAAAAAACAAGTTAATAAAAAAGCAGGTTTTTCAACTACGGCTGTTCACGCCGGTGAAATACGTTATAATGAATACGGCTCAATAACCACACCAATCGTTCAAACCTCCACATTTATTTTCAAAAACACAGAGGACATAAAAAAACTTGCGCAAGGTGTAAAAGACCGTTTTGAATACGGCCGTTACGGCCATCCAACGCAGGTTGCCGCCGAAGGCAAACTTGCGGCTTTGGAAAACGCGGAAGAGGCTGTTTTGTTTTCGACGGGAATGAGCGCGATAACAACTACGCTCTTTGCCCTGCTGAAATCCGGCGACCACATCATAATAACTGATGACGCCTACAAACGAACTCTCGATTTTTCGCTGAGATGTCTGGAAAGATTCAATATCGGATGCAGCGTTGTGAAGATGGGCGATTATGAAGCAATAAAAAACGCGATAAAACCAAATACGAAGATTTTCTTTTCGGAATCGCCAACCAATCCATACTTGAATATAATGGATTTGGATAAATTGATTGGCATTTTCAAAGGAAAAGGCATTCTTGTAATCTCAGACAGCACTTTTGCGACCCCTTACAATCAAAAACCGCTTGAGTACGGCGTGGATTTAGTCATTCACAGCGCAACTAAATATCTTGGCGGGCATAATGATTTGCTCAGCGGCGTTGTGCTGGGAAGAAAAGAGTTGACCGGCGGTATCCGCGATTATCTAAAAATAACCGGAGGCTGCATCGACCCCCATTCGTCTTACTTCTTGATTCGAGGCTTGAAAACCTTCGAACTTCGTATGCAGCGGCACAACGAGAATGGACAAAAAATCGCGGAATTTCTCGAAAGCCATCCGCAGGTTCGGCGGGTTTACTATCCGGGACTTGAAAGTCATACGCATCACCAAATCGCAAAAAAACAAATGAAGGGTTTCGGCGGCGTTGTTACTTTCGAAGTAAAAGACGATGTCGCTTATGCACTGGAATTTCTGAGCAAACTTAAAATTATCTGTATCGGGCCGAGCCTCGGTGGTGTAGAATCGCTCGTTACGCATCCGGCTACGATAAGCTATTACGGAATCAGCAGAGAAGAACGGCTGGCACTGGGAATCAAAGACGGGCTTATCCGGCTTGCGGTTGGAATAGAAAACGCTGAAGATATTATTGAAGACCTAAATCAGGCACTGGCATAATTTATGATAGTACAAATTGAAGGAAAACTCGTTCATCTGGATAGTGACAAAGCGATGGTGCAGGTCGGGCAAATTTGCTACGAAGTGCTTGTGCCGGGGTATCTTGCGAGTCTGCTTGCGGGAAAAATCGGACAGCCGATTGTCCTTTCAACAATGGAATATTACGAAGGATCGCCGGGCGGAGGAAATCTTATTCCGCAAATGGTTGGATTCGTAAGCGCCGGAGAAAAAGAATTTTTCAAAAGATACACCAGCGTCAAGGGCATAGGCATTAGAAAAGGCCTTAAATCTCTTGCGATGCCGATATCGACTATTGCGGCGGCAGTCGAAGGCGGAGACGAAAAAACTCTAACCGCCCTGCCTGGTATCGGCAAAAGACTTGCGCAGCATATCATTGCCGAACTGAAAGGCAAATTAGTCAGTTATGCCGCCGATGCCCAGCTATCCGGAACAAAGGAAGAAACTATGCTCGCAGGGTTCCAGATTGAAGCACTTGAAATTCTTATCGCCTGGGGCGAAAAACGCAACGAAGCGGCTGAACTTATAAATATGGCGTGCAAAAAACATCCGCAGATAAAATCGGCGGAAGAACTTGTGCCGCTGATTTACAGAATTAAACAGGGAATTGAGGTATAAACGATGGCGATAGACAGGGTTTTAAACTCTGATTCGATGAACGAACAGGAAGAAAACTTTAACGCTTCGCTTAGGCCGGTTAGTTTCGATGAATGTATCGGCCAGAAAAACGTTAAAGAAAAACTTGCAATCGCAATCGAAGCCGCCAAACAAAGAGGCGAACCGCTTGAGCATATCCTTTTTTATGGCCCTCCCGGACTTGGAAAAACTACGCTTGCGCACGTAATCGCAAACGAAATGAATGCTAAAATTAAAACGACTTCTGGGCCGGCACTTGTAAAGCAAGGCGATGTAATGGGATTGCTTAGCAATGTAAATACCGGCGATATACTCTTTATAGATGAGATACACCGGCTAAGCACTGTTGTTGAAGAATTTATTTATCCTGCAATGGAAGACTTCCGGGTCGATTTCACAGTAGATAGCGGGATGCACGCAAAAACGATCAATTTCCCGCTGAAAAGATTTACGCTTATCGGCGCAACAACAAGAGCGGGACTTTTGAGCGCACCGCTTAGGGGCAGATTCGGAATGCTGTACCATCTTGATTTTTACAGCAGCGACGAACTTGCGCAAATAATCGAACGGTCTGCGAAACTTTTAAATCTTGTCAGCCAGGACTCAGCAATTGAGCTAATCGCCAAAAGAAGCAGAGGAACGCCTCGAATTGCAAACAGGCTTTTGAAACGTGTACGCGATTATGCGCAAGTTAAAGGCAAAGGCAAATTGACAACCGACATAGTCGCAAGCTCGCTTAAAATGGAACAAATTGACGAACTTGGACTTGACGAACTGGATAGATCATTTTTGAAAGCTTTGGCGAATATCTATAATGGCGGCCCGGCAGGTATTGAAGCAATTGCGGCAACACTGGGCGAGGAAAAAGATACATTGGAGGATGTGGTTGAACCTTATTTATTGCAGATAGGGTTTCTCCGCAGAACAAATCGGGGCAGAGAAATCACAGAACAGGCTTGCAAACATTTAGATATTACATTAAAAACAAAAAAGCAGCCAGACGATACGGAATTATTATAGCTGCTTATTTAATAAACAAAGGAATGGAAAAATGAGACGAAATTTATCAATGGTTTTATTGCTGGCAATCACTGCTTTAGCGGTTACAGGCTGTCAGCAGCAACAGGTAAAACAAACGCAAACAAAAAGCAAAATTAAAGATGAGATAATGGTCAATGTTTATTATCTTGCCGGCAAGCTCGGTATGAGCATCACATCTATCACCGAAGAAAAAATCAGTTTTAACGATACGCTAAATACCGTAACGATTTACCCGAAACAAAACCAGGTTTTCGTGAATGAAAGTTTCATAAGCGCACTTGGCAAAACTAAAAAGATTGAAGGTCTGCTGAATGTCAGACTTTCTTTGCTTGATGAAATCAAAAAAAATCTCAATACCCCGCCGATAAAGCCAATTATTGTTCCTGCACCCAGGCCGCAGATTCAGCAGGAGCCGAAAAAAGCATGGGAACTTACTGGAAAAACAATCATCATCGACCCCGGTCATGGCGGCAAAGACCCCGGCGCTATCAGTTATTACGGCTTTTATGAAAAAACAGTGAATCTTGATGTCGGACTTCAAATAACAGAAATGCTTCGCGATAAAGGACACAGAGTGATTATGACTCGCGACAGCGACGTATTTATCGAGCTTGAGGAACGTGCGGAAATCGCAAACCGCGCAAAAGCGGATGTATTTATCAGCATTCACTCGGATTCATCAGCAAGGAGCAGCACAAACGGCTTTACGGTATATATCGCAAAAAGCGCATCATGGTCCGCGGACAAGCTGGCAAACTCTATAGACGACCAAATGACCCGCACAAGCATCAGCAGTAACGGCGTTAAGAAAGCCGATTATCGTGTGCTTACACGTACGCAATGCCCCGCCGTTTTAGTGGAGCTTGGGTATCTGTCAAACTACTGGGAAGCCAAACAACTGCGAAATGTCGATATGCAGAAAAAACTTGCACAGGCTATTGTGGACGGCATAACAAATTATCTCAATCGCAAATAGAATATGTTTACAGAAAATCTGGCTATAGCTTTTGGACTGACTGTTTTCGCAGGTCTGGCAACCGGCATCGGCAGCGCTATGGCTTTCTTTGCCAAAAAAACTAACACTTCATTTCTATCGACATCGCTGGGGTTTTCGGCAGGCGTTATGATTTATGTTTCGCTGATTGAAATATTCGCGAAAGCAAAAGCAGGTCTTATCGAAGAAATGGGGCCGGCAAAAGGATACTGGGTTACTGTCGGAGCATTTTTTACAGGCATTCTCCTGATTGCAGCAATAGATAAATTGATACCGGGTATTGATAATCCACACGAAGTAAAAAGTATCGAAACACTCGGCGATACCGCGGAGGCAGAAAAATTCCGTCACCTGTATCGTATGGGAATTTTTACCGCACTTGCTGTTGCTATTCACAATTTTCCTGAAGGACTTGCGACTTTTACTGCCGCGATGAAGGATGTCCGATTAGGCATTCCAATCGCAGTAGCCATAGCGATACATAACATCCCGGAAGGCATAGCGGTTTCTGTGCCGGTGTATTATGCAACAGGAAGCAAAAAAGAAGCATTCTGGCTTTCATTTCTCTCCGGACTTGCTGAACCAATCGGAGCTATCCTCGGATATATTCTATTAACTAAATTTTTAAATGGTGCAGTTTCCAGCATTATCTTTGCGGCAGTAGGCGGAATTATGGTTTTCATTTCGATAGACCAGCTTCTGCCGACTGCGGAAAAATACGGCAAACATCATTACGCTGTTTACGGCTTTATCGCTGGTATGGTCGTAATGGCAATGAGTTTATTAATGTTTATTTAGGAAGTAAAATGAATATCTATCCTTTGAAATTCACACCAATCTACAAAGAACTAATCTGGGGCGGTCATAAACTTAATAATATTTTTGGCAAAGATTTTCCCGCTGATAAAAAAATCGGTGAAAGCTGGGAGCTTGTAGATTTACCGAACGATAAATCGCAAATTGCTAACGGTGAATTCACGGGCAAAACACTTTCCGAATTGTTGGAGAAATATTCAGAACAAATTACAGGCAAAAAGTATATCCCCCCTTTTGGTTTGCTAATTAAATTCATCGATGCCGCTGATGTACTTAGCGTACAGGTTCATCCTGACACTGAAACGGTAAAGAAACTTGGAACCGGGAGCCTAAAAACCGAGTGCTGGTATATTATCGATGCAGAAAAAGGTGCATGCATATACAAAGGACTTAAAAGCGGAACAACAAGGCAGCAATTCGAACAATCGATTAAAGATGGAAGCTGCGCAGAGCTTCTCAATAAAGTTGCTGTAAAACCGGGCGAATGTCATTTTCTCCCCGCAGGCACTGTTCACGCTATCGGCGCAGGACTTCTAATCGCAGAAATTCAAACGCCATCTGATACAACTTACAGAGTTTTCGATTGGAACAGATTACAAAATGGCAAACCAAGGCAGCTGCATATTGAACAGGCATTGGAAAGCATTCATTTCAATCAAAACCCAAATGAATTATCCGTCGCGACATCGGGCAGATTAGTCAATTGTGATTATTTCAAAGTTGATAAAATAAAAGCCGCTGCAAATTCCTCTAACAATACTGCTAAAGGCATAATGAAGGTTTTGGTTGTCATTAACGGAAACGGGCAAATCATTTCGGGAAATTCTCAACCTGTAGATTTTTCAAAAGGCGAGACTATCCTCTTGCCTGCCGCATTTGAAGGTAAAATCAATTTTGCAAGCGATACCACGTATTTAGAAACAATAATTTGAGTTTTGACAATTCAGGTATTTAAGCATACAATACTGTCATGTTAAAACCAGAAGAAAATCCTCCTGTTATTTGGCCGCCGGATAAAAGTATTAAAGACTTTCAAGGCGTCTGGTGGGTTGCGCATACAAAGAGCCGAAACGAGAAGGCGCTTGCATGGCAGATGCAGAAAAGAAATATAAGCTATTTTCTGCCGATGACGGAAAAGGTTTACAAAAAAAGCAGAAGAATATTTCGTTCAATGCTGCCGCTTTTTGGAGGCTATCTGTTTTTCTGCTGCGATGAATCGCAAAGAGTAGAGGTTCTTAAAACCAATCGTGTGGCAAGCCTGATTGAAGTAAAAAATCAGGAACATTTAATTACTGACCTTCTGCCGATTGAAAAGGCTATTTTAAGCGGTGCCGAGCTTGCGCCATATAATTACATAAAAGCCGGCCAGCGATGCAGAGTTATAGCAGGCCCTCTTATGGGCACAGAAGGTATGGTATCAAATGACCAAAACAAAACTAAACTTGTCCTTCAAATAGATATGCTCGGCAAAGCGACTTGTCTTGAGATTGATGCGTCTCTCCTCGAAGTAATTCCTGAAAGCACAATTTAAATTTAAGGAGTACTTATGACCTGGCTGAAAATTGTTTCTATCCTGCTTGTGATTGATTCTATTATTATTTTATTCAGACCCGATTTTTTGAAAAAATATGCAGCCGTAATGGCTGAAGGCGCGAAAATATACCTTGCCGCCGCTATTAAAGCTGTGGTCGGCACAGTTTTTCTTTTCGGCGTTTCAGATAAATGCACATTTCCGCAAGTGATAATGATATTCGGCATCCTCGCGATTGCCGGCGCAGTTTTTGTTATAGCTCTTCCGCACAATGCAAGGACAATTACGAAATGGTTCGCTGTGAAGAGCAGCTTTACTCTGCGAGTATTTGCTTTAATTTATCTGCTTGTCGCTGCGCTGCTTGTTTATTCCGCCTAAAGAGTCAAATGCACCCGAACCGCGAATACTGTCGCGTTATCTGTATCGAGTGCTCCCGGATGCGTGATATATTGTATTGAAGGCGTAACATTAACATTCGGCATAACCTGCGCGTTATAATAAATCTCATAAACAGATTCTGCATCCTGCGTATATGTAACATTTGCCTGATCGCTTATGAAACCTTTCGCGAAGCCAAAGCCAAGCACATCATCATCTCTGCCTTCGAATAATCCCTGATATTGAAAACCGGCACTGACAAAAGTTGTTAAATCATTTGTTTTACTTGGAGCGTAGCCGTAACGGAAAAATGTTCCAAAACCCTGCGTGTCATCCGGATTTTCCCTATAAAGCATCTGGTCAAAAGAAAGATAAAAACCTCTGTCATCACGATAAAGTTTTTCACTATCTGAATTGCTTTTGGGCTGAGGATCATACCACATACCAAATCTGTACGCACCAACCATCGGGCCATTTGCAGAATCAAGTTCTGTAACAAAGCCGGTTTCAGCTATACTGAAAAAATAATCCTCTTTATGAAAAGCTGTTCGAAAACCAGTCTCCCTGAAATCAGCCTGTGCATCGGCGATACCAGCCGAAATGTACCACCATTCGATGGGATTATAAAAAGCTACAACGCCCAAACCTTCATACGGGAATGGAATCGTGGGGTTGTTAACCAAAGCACCATTCATAAATTGCGAAGTTTCATCATTGGCATAACTGCTGCCGTCAAAACTGACATAGCAGCCTTTACATTCGAATCCGCCGGTAAGGTCTATTTTACCAACTCTTAAAAGAAGTTTATTATCTGCGAAACCCTGCTGATACCAGAACTCGACAATATCAAAAGCTCTGTCGCCGTATGCGTTGGTATTTACACCGAAATAGCTGCCGACCGAAAGCGGGTCAGTCCCGCCTTCATGTTTCCAGCTTCCCCTGCCGTGCAGATAAAACATCGAATTTTCCAAACCGAGAATTTTATTTCCATCGAAAGTAAATTCAACATCATATCGTCCGGAATATCTGCCTTTATGATTATGCGTACTTAGCCCGCCTTTTACATTCGCCTGATATATATGGGTGGTTGAAAGATCTAACTGAATACCGCTGTTCTCCAGATTGTGTCCGAAGAAATTTTCTCGGTCAATCAATGTATCGCCGGCATATACACCTGAAGCATTTAAAATAAAAGCTGCAATCAAAACAAATACTTTTTTCATTTTTGTATCCATTCAAATTAAGTCAAGGCTTATCCTTTTGAAAAACCAACCTCAGGTGTTATCGGTAAATTCTTAGTGTGATTTAACTATTATGCCGAATATAACGAGTTTGCACATTTAGATATGCCTATATGGCACTTTTTATCGGACAATAAAACTATGCCTTATCGCGACCTTCCCCATAAATCATTTCTGCCATTTTGATGGTCAGGTATAACGTTGCCGCTATCATCCAATATATAGCCTAATTGTTCAAGTGACATTCTTTTAGCGCTGCCGTCAACAAAAGAGATATTGGCTTTATTATTGTGCCGATTCGAAGCGGGTGAATGCTGTATTTGCTCAGTTGTTCCGGGAGAAAAACTTTTTGCGCCCGCTTCGCGAGCTACTTTTGGCGGGTCAAGTGCGTATGAATGTCCGCCATGCGGAATACCGCCTCCGCGACTGTCAGCGACAATTACAGTTTCGCCCGGTCTGCGAATGTTCGAAGCCTTAACCGGAAAATTATCGTACCGGCCTGCGGTCACTTTCGAATTACCAAGATACTGCCAATTATATCCGTACGATCCGTTACGAATATCACGCCTGTCCCAACCGACATATTTAAACGACGGACAAATAAAATATTCATTAGTCATTAACAATGAATCATTATCTCCGAAAGAATACTTTTGTTTGTACGGCAGAGGATCAATTACCGGCCCCACACCATGATCAAAATACCATTGCCATCTTGGCCTTTCCGCACCATATTTATTTATATAAACCCCTACATTCAGTGAGGCCATTCTGAATGGCGGAAATGCATTTTGTTCATCAGCATATATTGTTCCCGCCAGAGCCAGACGTTTGACATTGGCAAGACAAACTATTGATTGGGCAGATTGACGGGCTCTGCCCAAAGCCGGCATAAGAATACCCAGCAGCATTGCTATGATGCTTATTACAACCAGCAACTCGACCAGTGTAAATCCTTTATTCATAATAAATTTAAATCTTTTCTCAATTTTAAGTTTTTTCTTTTGGTCCATAGCTAATATCCTTTCTTTTAGTTTTAGCACAAAAAAAAGAGCAACAGATAGTTCCATTTACTATCTATTGCTCCCTTGCTGGCTTTTTAGCTTGCTGGGTCGCAAGTATTTTTTTAATACTTCTATTATTTATTCATAATTAATTTACCATTTCTTGTTATTCGTAATCTGTAAACCGAACCTTGATGACGAATCATTATTTCATTATCGCTGCCGAACAATTGAGACGATTCGAGCAGACGCGTTTCTCGTTTTATATCACTTTCATTTGCTTTATTTTTAATCTCCATAACTATTAAAGTCCCAAAAACCTCCCCGCCTGATAAACAATCAAAGTTATGATATAAGCCATAGCTGTCAAGCCGCCGAACTGAAGAACAGCCCATTTCCATGCTCCTGTTTCCGAACGAGTAACTGCGGCAGTCGCGACACATGGCGCACTAATAAGACAAAACAGCATTATGCAAAAACCCTGCAAAGGCGTATAATCGCTGCTGAGTTTTTGCTGCAATACAGAAATATCATCGTGCTCTGTTACCGCATAAACAATACCCATCTGCGCGACAAAAACTTCCTTGGCTGCGAGAGCACCAATTAACGCCGTTCCAATTTTATAATCGAAGCCAATAGGTTTTATTAATGGTTCTATCGCTGTTCCTGCCCTGCCGATTACACTATGCTTTAACATAGCCGTCTGCGTATCTTGTTCATTCAAGTCAGCAAGTTTTGCTGTTTCAATCCGCGGATACCTTGCGGCCGCCCAAAGAATTATTGAAAGAAGAAGGATAACAGTGCCCGCCTTTCTCAGATAGAGCCAACCCCGCTCCCACATATGCAGCAGAATGGATTTCATCGTAGGCATACGGTATGGCGGCAGCTCCATCACATAAGGAATCGTTTCACCTTTCAGCAGAGTAATTCTTAAAATCCGTGCCATTATGACCGCAAGAGCAATTCCAATAAAATAAATCGACCACATTACAGGTCCGCGCAATTCATGGCGGAAAAACGCAGGAATAATCAAAGCATATATAGTCAGTCTTGCACCGCAGCTCATCAGCGGCATAATAAGGATAGTCGTGATTCTATTGCGATTGTTTTCGAGAATCCTGCATGCCATTATCGCAGGAACCGAACAGCCGAAACCAATCAGCATCGGAATAAAACTCTTGCCGTGCAGACCGATTTTGTGCATAAACCTGTCTGTAACAAAAGCCGCTCTTGCCATATAACCTGTTCCTTCAAGAATGGCTATTGCCGCAAAGAGAAGCAAAATATTCGGAAGAAATATAATCACACCGCCTACACCGCTGATAATGCCGTCAACCAAAAGCGACTTTAATATATTATCGCTGCCCTCAGGCCAAAATCCTGCAACAAATCTTCCCAGCCAGCCGAATAACAATTCAAGCCCGTTCATCGGCAACTCGCCAAAACGGAAAGTCAAATCAAACACAACATACATCAGCCCGATAAATATCGGCAGACCCCAAAATTTATGCGTAACAACAGAATCAATCATATCGCTATGATTGTGCCTGCTCTCAATAGTTGATTTAACGCACTCCATACACGCGCCTGAAATAAAACCATATCGCTTATCAGCAATGATTATTTCAGGGTCCTCGCCGAGAATACTCTTTAAACGAAGAATGCTTTCCATAACAGAAATGACAATTTCCTCGTTATTAATATGCTTGAAAATATCAGCATCCTGTTCGAGAAGTTTGATCCACGTCCATTTACTTAACCCTGAATCCGGAAATTTCTGCTGAAGTTTAATAATTTCATTTTCGATTTCACTTCCATAATTTATCAAAGAAGCAAGATTTTTCGCTGGTTCCCCGGAAGTCTGTAAAACCACATCTAAAAGCCCATCGATTCCCTTGTTTTTATTACCTACAGTCTGAACAATTTTAACGTCCAGAAGTGTCGAAAGTTTTTCGATATCGAAAACAAGTCCTTTTTGTCTTGCAATATCGCTCATATTAAAAGCAAGAACAAGCGGAACATTTAATTCCATCAACTGCACAGCAAGATAAAGATTTCTCTCGATATTCGATGAGTCTATAACACTGACTACTACATCAGGTTTCTGTTCGATGATAAAATTTCTCGAAACGACCTCTTCTGTCGAATACGCTGTCAAACTATATGTTCCAGGCAAATCGATAATATTCAGCTCGTATCCCTTGTACCGGCAAGCTCCTTCTTTTTTCTCAACTGTAACGCCGGGATAATTGCCGACGTGCTGACGCAGACCTGTCAAAGAATTGAAAATGGTTGTTTTGCCGCTGTTGGGATTGCCTGCCAAAGCCACGGCAATCTTCTTTGTATTATCAATCATAGCTGCTAACTTTCTAATGGCTTGACAACGACCTTACCTGCCATACCCCTGCCGAGAACAATTCTCGAACCTTTAAAATCTATAACGAATGGGCCCGGATGGCCGTTGTTTATAATTTTGAATTGTACCCCCGGTAAAAGCCCCATCGCGGCGAGTCTTGCCTTCAAAGCCTGCCCCGCTTCAATTTTCAGCAGCCTGACTTTTAAATTATCAACCGCATCTTTTAAAAAAATTCGTTCCTGCGCAGTCATCGAATTAAAGACCTTTCGAACGGCAATATTTTTGAAAATCAGCGATAAAGTCCGTTCCTTTTTCACTGTAATATGTCGAAAATTCTGTAAAATTCAAAAGTTTGGAAATTACAACCGGCCCAAGGGCGTGCTCGGCTTTACAGGCTGCCTGTTCTGCTATCTGTTGTTCAACGCCGAGTACATTCACAAAAAACGATTCAATAATATTATGCCTGCGAACGACCGATTGTGCCTTTTGAACACCTTTTTCGGTTAAAATTATAAACCCATAAGGCTTATAATCTATTAAACCCTTGCTGTTCAATAACTTAAGAGCACCTGTTACAGATGCCCTCGCGACACCGAGAATTTGCGCAATATCCTTGCTTCTGGCTACCTTACCTTTTTGGCTAAGGTTAAAAATCGCTTCCAGATAATCTTCCAGTGATGAGCTTAATTGTCGTTTTTGAACCATATTTTAAAACCATTATCATTTAGGACCGTTAGCTCGAACCACTGCAAGGCCTGAACTACTATCCGATTTACGTTCGACGATAAACGAAACGAGCCTCTCAACCGTAACACGTTCAATTAGCTACGTCTAATATAGTTAGCCGTACCTAACTTTGCAAGAAAAAAATTTATTTATTGTAAAGATTTTCTTTTTTGAAGTCTGCCGGCGAATTAAACCGCAGCAAACAAGTGCAAAAACCTCCAACAGTAAACGCCCAGATTAAAGTTATGCCTCTGTCAATTAACGCAGCGGTTACCCCCGCTTCCAAAGGAACACCCAAAATTACAGCACCTGCGCCAAGAACAGCCTCGCGAACTCCAAGCGCTCCGGGAGTAAAATTTGCAAACAGAACAATATACCCGAGAACTCCCAGCACGAGAAAGCCTGCCGGATGTATTTCCACGCCCATACTATAGTAAATAACGCCAATTCGAATCGATGAAACAATGAAATTCAAAAAAAGGAAAAACGATGCGATTAGCAATGCCTTATTGTCTTTGGTTACAAATGAGCGTCCGCTGATAAAATCTCTTATAAAGATAGATAATTTTGATTGTCCTTTAGGAATCGGCAACGGCAGGAAAATCATCAAAACTGATGCAATAAAGATAATCAGAAAAGCAATCGCAAGAAGCTGCTTTTGGACATCTGCAACCCCATAAACAAAAACCATCACAAGAACGCCCATAAAACAGGAAATTGCGGCAATCAGCAAAGTCAAAAAAACTGAAAATGTGCCAAAATGTGAAAATTTCAGGCCATAGTGCCTTTTAAGATAATTCGCAAAAAAAAGTGTGCCCAATTTCATAGGGACATAGTTCAGCAGCATACAGGTGTTCTGCAGCATAAACATATTCCAAAAATACGCCCTTATGCCCATAGGCCTGAGAATTTCCATAACTACAACTGCGCTGTTAATTGAGCCGATTAACGCCGTAAGGTAAATTATTATAATGTCCCGGAAGTCAAGTTTTAGCAAATGTTTGACATCATGCCAATTCACAGCAAGATACCACAACAGGAATCCAACTATTAGAAAGCCAAGGAGGTATTTAATCCATTTAAGTATCATATTAGGTTTAACAGCCTTAAAGACAAAACTCCGCTGATTATGCTTATTTTCGCAATTTTTTCAATTTAAAAAGAAACAATATTGATTGGAAAAAGTATATATTACTTGTTAAGTTATACCCATAATACGTTTGTATTTATTCCAAATGGATTAGGAAATAATGGCAAAAAAAGAAATTCTCGAACAAAATACCTTAAAAATTAGATATTTTTGGTTTGTTGCAATCTGCATCCTTGTCTTATTGGCAGCAATTTTAGCTCACGACATCACAAGACCCTTTTATGGGATGCACAGTTGGGCACAGGCAAGCGGAGCCTGGGCGGCGCGCTCGCATGTTAAGTACGGTCTTGACTATACAAAGGGGGTTTCAACATGGGCAGTCGGGATGCCTCCAGTCGAAAATCCTGACCGATACTGGGACCATCCGCAACTGAACATTCTGGTTGCTTCAGGTTTTATGAAGATTTTCGGCATTCACGAATGGAGCCTTCGCCTCACAGATATTCTCATCGCATTGCCTACATTGCTGGTCTTTATGCTGATGGTAAGAGATATTTCAAACAGCAAGACCGCATTACTCTCCGGTTTCATCTATGTCGCATTTCCAATTACTGGTTACTTCAGCATGGGCGGCTTTCCGGTACTATTCGGCACTCTCGCGATGTGGCTGTATCTGATAATTTCAGGCCATACTCCGCGAAAAATTAGAAAAATATATTACGCTCTTTTAGCATTATCATTATTTTTAGCCATTCAATTTAGCTGGGTTGGCTTTTTCTTCGCGATGGGCATCGGTTTCCATTACGTCCTCGGGTGCATCATAAAGAAGAAAATGCCGAATTGGCCCCTGCTTGTGATTCTCGCTGCTGCGCCCCTGTTAAGCATGATTTTAAATTTCACCGTAATGGCCGCAGGCTATGGCTGGGATGTAAGCAAAATAACCACGTTATTCAAATGGCGTTCAGCGAAAGGCGAAATGGAAAGTTACATGCAGCATGGCTTCGACTGGGCTGCATGGTTCGCAAAAATGTGGGAACATGCCGCCACAAACTTCACCGTAACAGGTCTCATCATCGCCATTGTTTATCTAATATTCGGCCAGCTTTTCATTACAGCCGCCTTGAAAAACAAAGACACCAAACGCCAGTTGCTCTATCCCTGCTTCTGGTTATTTTTCCTTATCCCGTTCTTTCAGCTTTTCGTACTCAAAGGCTGCCTCTGGCAGCATCAGACATGGGAAATGCCTTTAGCTCCGTTTTTCGCCATTGCCCTTGCCCTTGCGATTATAAGCACAGGCAGCATACTCAAACAGCTTGCGAATAAATATTTTGCATTAACCATTCAGGCCATTTTATTAGCTGGCTTATTGACCGCTTGCTTTTTCGGAACAAAATATTATTACGATGTCCGCTGGCAGCCGCCGGAAAAGATCGAGTTTTTCACAAAATTGAACAAGCAAATTCCGCCCGACAAAGCGTTGTTGAGCTTCGAGGATTTTATTGTAAATCAAAACGAAGCTAAAGGCGGCTTTATTCGGCCGGAAATCGCATGGCATCTTGACCGCCGTATTGTTTCAGCTCAATCTTATAATGAGGTCAAGCAATTCGCCTCGACAGGCAAATATCCGGTTTATATCTGCCCCGCAGTTAGTGAATTGAAGCCCTTAATGGATCAGCTCGTACAGGATTATCCGTATGAGGTTGTCCCCGGCGTTAACGGCGAGCGTACAAAAGACGGCAAATTCCTAAAAGCCGGCATGTACCCGTATGTGATTTTCAATCTTAAAGAAAAAAAATAATTCATTGAGAATACAAATCAATTGAAAGGCTAAATAGTGGTTGATTATGCAAGCATTAAAGAATGGTACAATCAAAAGCATTTAAAATATGGGAATTCAGCTTGGCGCCCTTATGAAGCATATTCAATTTTTCTAAAACTCCTCAAACCGGTATCGAGCAAAAAATTACTGGATGTAGGATGCGGAACTGGTTTCTTTCTTAGAACCGCTGCAGAAAATGGACTTGAAACCTACGGAGTTGACATCTCTGCCCAGGCAGTTAAATTAAGCAAACAAAACAGCCCCTCATCAAATATTAAAGAGGTGAATGACGAAAACCTTCCATTTCATAACGGCTTTTTTGATTATGTTTGCTGTCTTGGCGCTCTTGAACATTTTGTTGATATGGATAAAGGTGTGAAGGAATTTAAAAGGACTGCCAAGCCATCAGCTAAATTTTTGATAATAGTTCCAAATGTAAATTACATTTATTGGAAAATCACAGGCAAACTGGGAACAGAGCAGCAGGAAATAAATGAAAGATTATATCCTCTCAAACAATGGAAATCTTATTTTGAAAATCATGGATTCAAAATAATCAAAATTTATCAGGATACGTGGGAATTTAAGAATGTCTTGCACAGAAAATCAAAGAATATCTTCGAGTTGTTTTTAAGATATATATGCCGATTTTTTTATTTTTTAATTCCGCTTAGATATACCGAACAATTTATTTTTGTAATGGAAAGAAATGCCGCTGCCGACTAAAGGACGAGAAAAATGAAAATACTGCTGTTCTTCTCTTCCGGGTTAGGCGATGCATTGTTTATTGCGCCGACATATTTCGCCTTGAGAGAACTTCACCCGGACTCTGATATCACCGCGATCGTTCCACAATTGAAACATAATGCTTTTTTGCTGCAGGAAATTTTTAAATTTGACAAAGTAATCAATCTGCGGCGGTTGCGGAGCTTTTCACCCAATGCGATTATTTCTTATATGAAATATTTTTATGCTCTCTCAAAGAACATACGCAAACAAAAATATGATTTGGTCATTCCAACCATAGAAGCTCGTTTGCCTGATCAATATTTTCTTACCTTTTTATCTGGTGCTAAAAACCGCATAGGGCCTAAATATTGGTATAATCATAATAATATATTCAGATTTATTCTCACAAATCAGGTGTATTCATCTAACCGAAATATGGCCGCACTTCATTTTGATCTTGTACGCGCGATTGAAAAGAACGTTGATATGAAAAGGTATATAGAGAAAACCAAAAATGTTTTATTGGAAGCTTCTAAAGATTCAAATATAGCATTGGCTGCAACTAAAATGCTTGTTATTTCACCGGGAAGCGGTTCACAGCCTTACAAACGCTGGCCATTTAAAAACTTTATAGAAGTGATTACTTATGCCCTCGCCAATTATAACTGTGACGTTGCAGTTGTTTCAGGTTCCGGAGAATATGATACTGCACTTATCCCGCAGGAAATCGTCAATAATCCTAAATTTCACAATATATCTGACACCCTAACATTGCCTCAGATTATACACCTATTTAATAAGGCCAATTTAATTATTGGTAACGATAACGGCCTTTTACATCTCGCAGAATTTTTGGATAAACCGACAATTGGCATATATGCGGGAAATTGGCATCTATTTTCAAAAAGATTTCTCGATAATGACAGAAAACATATAGTCTTACCAAAAAACAGAACAGATATTTTAGCTAACCACATCATGGACAAAATATGGAGAAACAGGAAAATACAAAATATATATTCCCAGACCGTCAATAGTGTTCAGGTTAATGATGTAATTGATGAAATAAAGGCTGCATTAGATTAATTTATTAATTTGCTTACAGGAGCAATCAATATGAACAGAGTGTTTCAAGATATCGTTCGGAAATTATTCAGTTTAGCTGGTTTAAAAGTTCATAAGTATGACAGACTCTTTCCTGAATTATGGAGCTCGAATAAAGAATTTCAGTTATTGTTCAAAGAAATTGACGGGCGAACTTTAGTATCTCAAGACCGCTGTTTCATGCTTTATCAATTATCACAATATGCTAATAACAAAAATGGCGAAATTGCTGAATTAGGAGTTTACAAGGGAGGAACTGCAAGGCTGATTGCAAAGACCTGCCCCAATAAGCGGGTCCATCTTTTTGATACATTTGAAGGAATGCCCCTTTCGGATAAAACCATAGATTTTCACAAATTGGGAGATTTTTCAGATACTTCACTTGATTCCGTAAAAGCTTTCCTTAAAGGCTGCGATAATGTTATATTTCATCCTGGTTTTTTCCCTTCGACAGGCGATGAGGTCAGGGATAACAAATTTAGTTTAGTTTATATCGATGTTGATATTTATAAATCGATCAAAGATTGTCTTGAGTTTTTCTATGACAGAGTAGTACCGGGGGGCGTTATACTGATTGATGACTATGAATCAAAATATTGCACAGGAGTAAAAAAAGCAATAACAGAATTTCTGTCTGATAAGCCGGAAAAACAAATAGTTACTGCAAAATATCAATGTATGATATTGAAATATTGAGAGAAATGCAGTACAAAGGCATCCCGAAATTTAAATATTAAATTATTAGTGTTAATTCGCGTTAATTCGTGGTTTCCTCTTTCACCGTCCGAAACATAAACTCGTTTATATCTTCGCTTTCATCGAGAAGTTTTTTACGCCTTTGCTGCCAAAGCTCTTTAAGATTATCGATATTCAAAAGTTTTTCTGCAATTTCAAACCCTGCATCAAAGTTTTCACAATTGTAAACCAGTTGATAATCCTTCTCCATCGCCTTTAGATATCCCAGCGGCAGAGGATTGCAAAATATCGCCGGCGTTCCCAGCACAGCAGCTTCGGCAGCCATTGTTGCTCCTTCACCTATATATAACAATGCCATCGCAAGCAAATGATGAACTTTTTCAGGAGATACAGGATTGCGGTATTGAGCCATTGACTGAGGCAAAGCACCTTCAGAGCTGATAATAATCCGCCCGTATTTTGATAATTTGTTTATGATCTCGAGATATTGTTTTTCAGTATAACCATGCAGACCTGTATCATGAGCCGCAGACCACGAAACCATTCTCAAAACAATAAAAGGTTCGCTGCTATCTATCCCCGCATCTGTAAGAACAGAAGCATCAGGTGTAAAGTATTCTGGGTTCAGATATGACTGCACCCAAACGCCTTTGAATTTCCGTTCGCGTCTGCCGTGATTTCCTAAATAACCCAGCCCGGTCATAATAATCGAAACAAAAGGCAGCCCTATCATTCGCTGTAATTTAGCATGTTCGGTATCCTCTTCGACAATTCTTGGTATCCTCAGCAAGAGGCCAATTAAACCAATTGTAACGCCAGTTTCAGCGATCAAAATATCAGGCTTAAAACGTTTTACAATAATCCACATCAAAACATAACGTAAAATAAGTTCGCGAGCCATCGAAAATACACCGCCGGTCTGATGACTTAGGCAAATATGTTTAAAATTTAGATTTTTCAGCAAATCGAGAGTAACATCTTTTCCGCGTGCAGTTATGAGAACCTTATCTTTATTTTTGCGAAACTTCAAAATAAGATTCTTGAAGAAATGAACCTGGGAAGGATGGCTGATATCGACTATTACTCGCATTCATTTCCTCTGCTCAATGTCATTGCGAGGAGTCCCTTTGGGACGACGAAGCAATCTCTGATCTTCGAATTTTTAAAGGCGTCCTTCATTTTTATATTTAATAATTATTTTTTTTCGTATTCATTTTTGCGAAGCAGAAACAACTGTTCATCCTGCAAAATCCTTAGCCTGTTAAGCATTCCTGCCAGAAGTGCCGTGATATAACAAATCAAAGCAATAAATCCGAATCCCGCAGCCGCGAACGCAACGAAGACATAAGGAAAGAACGCGCCAGTTCGCAAATAATGTATCATTACAAACCCGCCGCAGAATATTGCAAGAATAAGGAAAAATGCACTAATGCTCCCGAATACAACCATAGGTTTATAATCCCTAAGCGCCCGAAACATAATGCACAAACTTCGCCAGCCGTAAGTGAAAACATTGGAAGCCACTTTGCTTTCGCCGAATTTGCGAACGCCCTGCACTTTCACAGGAACTTCTTCGATTCGCAAGCCTCGAAACGCCATATCAAGAATTACTTCGTGAGTATATGTATGTCCGCCAAGCAATGTAACCCGCAAAGCGGCATCACGTTTATACGCCCTGAATCCGCACGATACGTCTTTCATATTCAGGCCGCAAAGATTATTAACGATATTCGCGACACGCCTGTTGCCCCATTTTTTTACCCATGGCATTTCAGGAACAAGCGAAGGGTCTGCAAATCTGCTTGCAGTTACCATATCCGCCTTGTTGTTTAGAATTGGTTCTAAAAGCTTTGGAATATCTTTCGAATCAAACTGTCCGTCAGCATCAATATTGACTATAATATCCGCGCCGAGTGATAGAGCTGTACGAATGCCCTGTGAAAACGCCGCACCCAATCCTTTATTATGCCCAAAACTAAACACTAATGCTCCCGCCTGTGAAGCAGCCTGTGATGTAGAGTCTGTGCTTCCATCGTCTATTACAACGATTTTTATTTCATCAATTCCTTTTATCTCTTTGGGAATATCTGAAATTACCTGTCCTACCGTTGCCTGCTCATTATAAGCAGGAATTGTAACAACAAGCATCATTGGCGAACTCCTTTATTTGCCAAAAACCCATCTCAAAATATCATTGTAAGTTACAAGCAGAACCAATCCAATGATTAAGACAAGACCGATATAAACCAGGCCTTCCTGTATTTTCTGATGAACAGGAGAACCTTTAAGTTTTTCAATTATCAAAAGGACCACAAGCCCGCCATCGAATATCGGCAGCGGCAGAAAATTCATAACAGCCAGACACGCGCTTATCATTCCCATAAAGTAGCAATACTGCATAAAGTCACGGTCGGAAATAATTTTTGTGCTCGCCGCAATCATTCCCACAGGCCCCATCAGGCTCTTCGGGCTTATATCGCGTACAATCAATCCTTTCAGCGTCATATAAGTCTGGCCGACAAATTCGAGCGTCTTTCTGCTGCCTATTTTTATCGCATCAGCAGGACCCGATGCCTTATAAAGTTTTCTCAAAATCTTAAACGGCGGTATTCCTGAAATCTGTGCCTGCACCGCAACAGCATTTTCATTTACCGGCACATCAAAAGATATTTCTTCAACATCAAGTAAACCTTTATACTTTACCTTTACAGTTTTACCCTGATTTTCTTTGAGCACTTTGGCGATATCAAAATAATTTTCTACTTCTGTTCCACTAATGGAAACAATTTCGCTGCCTGCAATATCGCTTGGCCATGGATAATTATTTGTATCGGTCGTCGCCGCCGCAACCGTGCTTTCAACATCTATCGCAACTCCGATGCCTATAACCGCTCTGCCGTCAGTTCCTTTCTTGGGTGTTACTTTCACATCTACCGGTTCTCCATTGCGCAAAACAACCATACTTAATTCCTGTTCAACGCTTGCCGTCGTTAAGTCCCTGAGTTCCTTATAAGTGGGATTTATTTTATCACCGGCCTGAGCAATTACATCGCCTGTTTGCAGCACATCATTGATTTCCGATATCTGAATTGAGGAAACTTTAAGCCTTGGAATCAATCCAAAAATATGAGTTGGAATAAACTCACCCCCATCGACGTATTCAATCGCGGAAGTATATTGCAGTTCAAGATTTGTCTCGATAAGTTCATCCTGCCCTTTCCTTGAATATGAAAGAGTAATATTCGGCTCAAATATATTCTGCAATTTTTCATTAAACTGCCATGCATGTTCTATCTTCTCACCATTAACCGCAGCCAGAACATCGCCGGTTTTCAATCCGAACTGTTCATCTAACTTTTTAGCGTCATCGATTTTGGCGACTTCAAGAGTCCCCGGTTGTTCTATACCGAAACCTTTCATTCCCATTCCCGGAATCTGCATCGCAATAAGATTTACATCCTCGATTGTCCCGTCTGTTTTTTTCACTTTCAAATAGACGGGCTTGTCTCTGCCCGAAAGTGCGGCCGCGAAAGCGACACTGCTGAAATCTACATCATGGTTTCTGCCGTTAATGGCAATAATTTCATCACCTGCTTCCAATCCCGCCTTTGCCGCAGGATAACCCGGAAGAACATCACCAACAATCGCAGGCGGAAGATTTATTCCTCTCATAAAAACAAAAATAAAAATCAAACCTGCCAAAACAACGTTCAAAGTAACACCCGCCGAAACGGTAACTATTCGCTTCCATATAGGCACATTCACAAATGAACGCGGGTCATCGCTGGGTTTATCTGAGCCTAAGTCTTCCTGTCCGACAAGCTTTACAAATCCGCCGACCGGAAAAATACGAATCTGGTATTCTGTCTCCCCCGCTTTGCCGCTCATTGGAACTTTCAGGCAAAGAAGTCCCGCCTGTTCAGGGTCGTTTTCTTTTTCAAGTATTGTCGGAAAAATTCTGATTTGAAGATAATTTTCTATCTTCTTTACGCCAAGCACAATCGGCCCGAAACCTATCGCGAACGCTTCTACCCTGATGCCGCAAAATTTACCAGCCGCAAAATGTCCCAGTTCGTGAATGAAAATCACCACACCTAAACCAACAAAAGACAGAATTACGCTGCTGCTCGTGTTGAACTTTTTAGTTAAAAAATAAAATATCACCGCGATTATCGATAAAAGTATAAAAGCATTGATTAAGTTTTTGTTTTTTATCCCTTTTTGTTCAGACATTTAGTTACCTCATTTCTTGCCCAGGTATCCGCCAAAAGCAAATCTTCCAGGCTTGCATCAGTTTTATTATTGTGCTTATCCAGACATTCTTCAATCAATTCGACTATATT
>MHXZ01000073.1 GCA_001825665.1 Planctomycetes bacterium GWF2_41_51
AGATTTGCAGAGAATCAATAATCAAAAGCCGCAGATTGTGATTACGATGCCGATACTTGTGGGGCTTGACGGCGTTGAAAAGATGAGTAAGTCAAAGGGTAATTATATCGGCGTAACGGATTCGCCTAAAGATATGTTCGGCAAAGTGATGAGTATAAGCGATGAAATGATGGAAAATTATTTTACGCTGCTGACGAATTTGCCGACTGAGAAAATCAAAGAACTTGTGGATTCGCAGAAGACTCATCCGAAAGAAGCGAAGGTATTCTTAGGCAAAACGATTATAAAGCAATTTTATGATGAAGCAGCGGCACAGATGGCAGCCGATGAATTTGAAAAAGTATTCGCTCAGAAACAGTTGCCGCAGGATATGCCGGAAGTTAAAATAGCAAATGAGGCAATAACAGCGGCAAAACTGCTGACTGCCTGTAATCTTGTCGCAAGCGGCGGGGAAGCGAAAAGACTTATCGCAGGCGGCGGAATGAGTATTGATGGTGAAAAGGTTAGTGACCCTAATAAATCGATAACACCTGTAAACGGAATGATTGTTCGTGCGGGAAAACTTAAATTTGCAAAATTGATGGTAAATTAAATATGAAACTGCCAGAAATAAAAAAAACTGATAAGTATACAGGCCTTTATGTTGTGGATTTCGGAGACCATAGTGGAGTTGGATTTACCGCGGAAGAAGTCGCTGAACTTCTTGAAAGCGAAAAGTTCAAAGAGGTAAAAGTATATAAAATTTACAGAGCTTACCCTGACGGCAAAATGGAATTAAAGGGTGTGCCGAATTCGATATTTGAACTTGAATCCGGAATGTTCTTTTATGAATCTGATGAAAGCACAGCGCGGAGCGATTATAAAAAACTGGTTAATTCTGCTGTTACATCCGCACCGCCGACAAAGGCGAAAGTTCACCTTGCAAAATATGATGATGGAAAATTTGTAACTGCGATTATTTATCCTGCTGAACAAAACGATGAGGTCAGCAGATGGCTTTTGGATATCGATTATAAAACAACCGGTGCTGCCGAAGGCGGCGTTGATTCAGTTAAAAGGTATTATGCCGATGAACCCGAAGTTCTGGAAAGGCATCAGTTGTTCAGCAGTTCTCAGATTGAAAGCCTGACCGGCCAGCAGCTTTTGGCCGCAACTAAAATGTCTTATGTAAGATGAGAAATAAACTTCTCATTTCACTTGTGGTGTTTGTTTCTTCATTCTTTCGGACAAAACCAAAATCCGATGATTTAAAAAAACTGGATTTTTCTTCCTCCACTCAGAAAATGGGACTTTCGTTCACAGATAAAATCCGAAATACATTTCGCCACAAGTGGATAAACAAATCTTAAATTTTTCAATTTTTAAGCATTTGCGCCATGGCACTTTTTGTATTTTTTCCCGCTTCCGCAGGGGCATGGGTCGTTGCGGCCGACTTTCGGCTTTTCGTGAACAATCTGCTTAACCTTTGCGGCTTCACCTTGCGGCGCCTGCGCTGCGGCACGCTGCTGCTCTGAAACTTCAAAGTGATCGACTTCTTTATGCTGAGTTCGACCTGCCTGCCAGACATTTCTCGTTCTTGTTCCTGCTTCGAGACGAACCTTGAAGATGGTATCTGTAACTTTATCCTGAATCAAATCGAGCATATCGGAAAACATCTTGAAGCCTTCCTGCTTATATTCAATTTTCGGATCTTTTTCCGCATAAGCTCGCATAAAGATGCTTTCCTTCAGTCGATCCATCGAATAAAGGTGATCTTTCCATGCTGAATCGTAATATTGCAGCAATATATATTTCTCAAGTTCAGAAAGCTCTGTTCGCAGAAAATCTTTGCCTGCTTTAAGAAGCGTTTCCTTAACTGATTGCTTGTCCTCAAGCTGCTCGGCTGAAAGTTTTGCGTTGAATCTGTTGTTTGTCCATTCAGCAAGGACGGCTGCGGAAGAAGCGGATGCAATTTGTTCATCGATTTCTTTCTCAAGGCCGCTGCTGTGATACTCTTCACTTATTTTCAAAAGTTCTTTATGAATGTTGTTAGGCGAGGTTGTCTGCAAATATGTAACAGGCATATCTGCGCCGAATCTGTCCTTTATCCATCGCGAAAGATTTTCGAACGCATAAACATTTACGCTGTCGCCGCGGAAAGTCATACTCATCGCGAACTCAATCGGGTATTCTATTTCACGCCTTGCATATCGAGCCTGCACCTGCTCCAATAATTTTTCATAAACCTGCTCTGGCTTTAAATCCTTCAATTCGTTCACTTCGAGTTTGATGGCAAATTTGTTAAATGCCCAATTAGTGAAAGACTTAATTCCGAATTCAGGGTCAAGGAACGTACTGATTATCGAGCAATCTTTTTTGTCAATCTGTTCGGCGGATGCTTCAATCAGGTTCTGCTCGATTTCTTCAGCGGTCATCTGGCGAATTTTACTGCCCGAAAGATTAACGCTGAATGTCGTCATCGCCCATTTAACAAGCGATTCGATGTTCCATGTGTTTCTATCTTCGAAATCTTCGAGGTATTCGCCCAAAGTTACCGATATATTGTTTGATGCGTCATTTTTAGCGGTTTTCTTTATAATTTCCTCAACACGTTCAGCTTCCGCGCCGTCAAAGCGTTTTGGACTAATATCAACTCCAAAAGCGGTTCTGGCCCATTCGGAAATTCCTTTATACTGATAACCTTCAGCAAGAATTGTGCTGACAGCGGTATCGATTGTCCCGTCAATCATCGCGGTTATTACTTCTTTGAGCTCGCGTCCTTCGATTACCTGTCTTCTTCGCGAATAAAAAGTTTTTCTCTGATAATCCATTACCTCGTCATATTCGAGAAGGCTTTTTCTTGCTTCGAAGTTTCGCTGCTCGACTTTCTTCTGAACTTTTTCAATTTGTCTGCTTATTGTTCGATGAAGAATTGGCTCGTCTTCTTTCCATCCTACAAGGCTAAGCAGTTTTGGAATTCTTTCTCCGCCGAAAAGCTGCATCAAATCGTCATCAAAGCTCAAAAAGAACTGGCTCGAACCGGGGTCACCTTGTCTTCCGGCTCGGCCTCTAAGCTGATTATCGATTCTTCTCGCTTCATGGCGTTCTGTGCCGACTATGTGCAGGCCGCCGACAACTTTCTGATTCCCTCTCGTATGGAAAACATTCGCAAGCGGGTCAGTTGATTTATAAGTTATGAGGTTTTCTGTGCCGCCTTGTTTTATAGTATATATTTCTGTATCTTTGGCGGCAGGGTTGGTTTCTATTTTTTCTATTTCGAAAAGAACGCTTGCGCTTAGCTTTATATCAGTCCCTCTTCCCGCCATGTTGGTTGCGATTGTTACATTGCCGCAAAGATTGCCTCTGCGGTCGGTATGCTGATGTCCTGCTTTTTCTACAATCAAAGCTTCTCTTGCGTGCTGTTTGGCGTTCAATACTTCGTGCTCAAGGCCGTATTTTTTCGTCAATGCGTTTGAGATCGCTTCGCTTTTTTCGACGCTGATGGTGCCGACAAGGACGGGTCTGCCTGCGGTGCTTACCTGGTGAATTTCATCGACGATGGCATTGAATTTTTCGCGAAGACTTTTATAAATCATATCGTCTTTGTCGTCGCGAACACAGGGCTTGTTCGTAGGAATCGTAATCACTTCGAGTTTGTATATCTGCGAAAATTCATCCGCTTCGGTTGCTGCTGTTCCGGTCATACCTGCGATTTTTTTATAAAGCCTGAAAAAGTTTTGCAGCGTAATTGTCGCAAGCGTCTGCGATTCTTCCTTTATCGTTACGTTTTCCTTCGCCTCGACAGCCTGGTGGAGACCATCCGACCATTGTCTGCCGTGCATAAGTCGTCCTGTGAATTCATCGACGATGACAACTTTGCCATCCATAACGACATAATCTTTTTCTCGCTCGAAAACGGTATGAGCGCGAAGGCTCTGCTCGATAAGATGTTTCCATTCGGTATTTGCGCCGACAAAGAACGAACCTACTCCTACTAAATCCTGCGCAGCTCCTGTTCCATCGTGATTAAGATGTGCGCTCTTGCGGTCGTATTCGACTTCATAATATTGTTTTGACGTGGAGAGCCGGTTTTCAAAAGTTTCAATATCCTGCCTGCTTTTTTCAATAACCGATTGAGCTTTTTGAACTCTGGCGTCGTCTTTTGCTTTTTTCGCGTCCGACAATTCGCCCTGAGCGTTGGCCAATGTTTTTTGAGCCGTTTCGAGCTGCTGCTTTGTGCGGTCGTATTCGCTCTGCATTTTTATAAGCTGTCTTGCGACGCCATCAGCCTTTTTGTACCTGCTGACATCGTCGAAAGCGGGGCCGGATATAATCAGCGGGGTACGTGCCTCGTCGATTAAAATCGAGTCCACTTCGTCGATAATTGCGTAATCGAGCGGCCCTTGTGCGAGCTGCTCTGCCGAGACTTTCATATTGTCGCGAAGATAATCAAAGCCGAATTCATTATTCGTGCCATAAGTTATATCGCAGCCGTATTGTGCTTTACGGTCATCGCCGCTTGTGTCCATATCAGCCTGAATCGCGCCGACATTCAGGCCGAGCATTTTATAAATCGGTCCCATCCATTCGGAGTCACGTTTCGCCAGATAGTCATTTACGGTAACTATATGAACTTTTTTTCCGGTAAGATGAACAAGATACGCGGCAAGAGTCGCGACGAGAGTTTTTCCTTCGCCCGTTGCCATTTCAGCGATTCTGCCATCGTACAGTACATTGCCGCCGATAAGCTGAACATTGAAATGCCGCATATTAACGCTTCGCCTTGCAGCTTCACGAACAACCGCGAAAGCCTCGGACAAAATGTCATCCGGGTTTTGACCCTGCGCGAGTCTGTCTTTGAATTCCTGTGTTTTTGCTTTCAGGGCATCGTCATTGAGACTTTTTATTTGCTCTTCGTACTCGCCGGCGGCAAGGGCCTTGTGCATATAGCCTTTTACGAGTCTTTCATTGCGAGAGCCGAAAAGTTTAACCAGCAGACGACTTATACTTCCCTTAGCCATAATTGAATAACTCAAACTAAAAACTATTTATACTCTTGTTACGTACTCACCGGTTCTTGTATCAACGCGGACAATATCGCCTACTTTTACGAATGTCGGCACATATACTACAGCGCCGGTTTCAAGCGTTGCGTTTTTCTTCTGACCTGTTGCAGCAGCCCCCTTGATATCAGGCGGGCAATCCACAACTTTTAAATCAACGGTGTTCGGCAGGACTACGGAAATCAGTTTGCCCTGATAAGAACTTACGAGCAGTTCGGTATTCGGTTTGAGATATTTTTTTCCGTCGCCGAAAGCATCGTCGTCAAGAGTAATCTGGTCGAAGGTTTCGAGATCCATAATAATATGGCCGCTCGGTTCGGAATAAAGATATTCATATTTACGTTTATCTACAGTAACTTCCTCGATAAATTCTTCCGACCTGATTCTTGCATTTGAAATCAGACCATCGGTAATGCTCTTGAGCTTTGTCTGGTAAATGGCGCCGCCTTTGCCGAGCTTTACATGTTCGAATTCAATAATTACGTAGAGCTTGCCATCCATCTGGATAGTTTGCCCTTTTTTCATTTCCGCAGCTTTCATTCCGTTAGACCTCTCAATACGTTATTCATTTCTTACCTATATTAAAGACACATTGTTTTATCATTGTGAAACATCGTGTTTTGGTTGAGGTTACGCAACTTGTATCGTAAGACGCAATACGTTAAACGTAACGAGCATCGCAACCGCAACCTTTCGACGAATATGGGTAAGTATCGCAGAAATGTGCCGAAAGTCAACCCCACAGAATTGGCTTAATGGCAAAGTTTATCACTTGAATTAGTTTTTCAAATCCTTTATATTATGCCGTCTTATCGAGTGATGAGGCGGTATTTTTGAAAATCTTAAATTAGCAGGTGGAAAAATGGCAGACGCACTAACTCCGGATATCGAAGGCATCGTACCCGAAAAAACGTCCAAGGACCCATTTCTGACTGAGTTGGCAAAGCTTGCTCGGCAAAATAACAGGATACCAACAGAGTTTTATGAGCAGTATGTAGTCAAACGCGGCCTCAGAAACGCCGACGGCACGGGAGTTTTGGCCGGCCTTACTGAAATCGGCGATGTGCACGGCTATATCGTCAGCGAAGGCGAAAAAGTGCCTGTCGACGGCAGACTGCGATACAGAGGAATGGAGATTGAAGACCTTGTCGCCGGGTTCCAGAAAGAAAAAAGACACGGTTTTGAAGAAACAGCGTATCTGCTGCTGTTTGGCGAGCTGCCGAAGAAAAAGGAATTACACAAATTCTGCAATCTTCTCGGCAGAAATAGAAGATTGCCGGAAGGCTTTACGGAAAATATGATTCTAAAAGCCCCCAGCAGTAATGTTATGAACAAACTGGCCAGAAGCGTTCTTGCTGCTTACTCTTATGACAAAACACCTGAAGACAGGTCTATGAAAAATATACTGCGTCAGTGTATCGGGCTTATCGCGAGATTTCCGGTTTTTGCGGCTTACGGATACGAAGCCAAGAGACATTACTATGACAAACGCAGCCTTTATATACATCCGCCGGATGAAAAACTTTCGACTGCCGAAAATTTTCTCAGACTTATACGCGCAGACAAAGCTTACACTAAAACGGAAGCTGCTCTGCTTGATTTGTGCCTGGTTCTGCATGCAGAGCACGGCGGTGGAAATAACTCCACTTTTACAACACACGTGGTTACGTCGTCTGATACCGATGTTTATTCGGCGATTGCCGCTGCTATCGGTTCACTGAAAGGTTTTAAGCACGGCGGAGCGAATATCCAGGTTGTGCAGATGATGGAAGACATCAAGCAAAACGTCAAAAATTATGAAAGTGAAAATCAGGTTGCTGATTATCTCGAGAAGATTGTCAGGAAAGAAGCTTTCGATGGAAGCGGACTGATTTACGGTTTGGGACACGCTGTTTATACTATTTCTGACCCGAGAACAGGGTTGCTTCGAAAACAGGCCGCCAAACTTGCGAAAGAAAAAGACATCGAATGGGAATTTAACCTTTATACGTTAGTGGAGAGCCTTGCGCCTGAAATATTCCAGAGAATCAAAAAATCCGACAAGAAAATTTGCCCGAATGTCGATTTCTATTCAGGCTTTGTCTATAGGATGCTTGGAATACCTGTGGAACTTTATACGCCGCTTTTTGCTATGTCGAGAATCGCCGGATGGTGCGCTCATCTTATTGAAGAGAATGTAAGCGGCGGAAGAATTATCAGGCCTGCGTATAAGAGCGTAGCGGAAACAAAAGAATATACGCCGATGTCAAAAAGATAAATAAATTTATTCAAAAAAAGTGCATAAGTTTCAAACCTATGCACTTTTTTATGCGCTAATTTCTTTTTACCATTCACAAGGCATTATCTTGTCTGAAACTGGTTTAGTCCACCAGTTCGGGTCTCTTAGATACTGCTTGGTCATCATCGCAGCATTGACGCCGTCGCCTACAGCGGTTGCAAGCTGCATCGCAGCCCCGATTCGGCAATCTCCTGCTACGAAAACACCCTGAACCTTTGTTCGCAAAAATCCGTCATTGCATCTGATAAAACCCAGTTCAGATAAATCCACGAACCCCTTGAGAAAGCTCGTATTCGGCATCGTTCCGACAAAAATGAAAACTCCTTCGCAGGCAAGAGGCTCTTCGATGTTGGTTTGAACGTTTCTCACCATAACGCTTTCAACTTTCTTGTCGCCGTTAATTGCGATAATGACGCTATCGAGCCTTAATTTGATATTCGAATTTGGTGCTTTGACTTTATTCATCAGCTCTTCGATGAGAATTGTTGTCGCTCTGAATTCCTGTCTTCTGTGCACGAGTGTAAGCTCAGATGCGAAATTAGCGACGTGAATCGCTTCTTCGATAGCGGTATTTCCGCCGCCGACTGCGACAACTTTTTTGCCCTTGAAAAAAGGCGCATCGCACGTTCCGCAATAACTGACTCCCGCGCCCGCGTTTCGGAATTTGTCTTCGCCCGGTACGCCCAGTTTTTTATAGTCGCTCCCGCAGGCAAGTATAATTGAGCGTGCGACAAATTCTTCTTTGCCGCAATTTATTTTTATATTTCCGTCCTGAAGTTTTTCAAGGCTCGTTACTTCGATTCCGTTTTTGAATTCTGCTCCGAAATTTGCAGCCTGTTTCTGCATTCTTTCAATTAAATCCGCTCCTGATATATTCTCGAAGCCGGGATAGTTTTCTATACGGTCGGTATTGATTATCTGTCCGCCTGGATAAAACCTATCGAGCAGCAGAGTTTTCATTCTGTCTCTTGCATTGTAAATTGCCGCGGCTAATCCCGCAGGACCTGCACCTATGATAATATTGTCATAAATATTTTCTGCCATTACGATTCCTTATTTTGAACGCGGATTTTTTTTGTTTTGATATTGTTCTATCTGCTGAATTTTGTCAAGCCATTGAGGAAAATCGGATAGAACCGATGCCCTTGTTGTCCTTTCGAGCCTGTATGAAATATTGCCCTGTATGTCTGCCGATACGAGCCTTCCCCGACCGTCGAAATACATCTTCTGATTGGAAGTGATGGCTCCGAAATAATCGGCCTGTGCCGCCGAACGCTCCGGCAGAGCAGCAGTTTCAGTCGATTTTATTCTCGATAAAATAACAGGCGCTATTCTGCCGTCGGTCTGCAATGTTTCGAGGTAAATCGTATCAAAGTCGCTTTTGAGAAAATCTGCGACAACAAGGTCGAACAAAGAATCAGGCACCATTATATCGCTGAACGGAAGCTGTTCGAATCTTCCGGATTTTTCTATCGTCAATACTCCCGCGCGAAGCTGAATGATTATTCTCTGCTGACGGTTCGTAAGCATAAATCCCTGGTTAATTGTCCAATCGAATTCGCTCAATTTAATATCTGATTGAAAAAGTGAATGTTCGGCAAACGTGTCTGAAGAAGGACTGTAGAACAGCAGCGATGCAGAAGTTAGCGGCAGATTATTGTCTGAATCAGCATTATAATTAATCGTATCGGTAGTAAATCCTATCGGATTTCCGCCTGCGTCTTTTATGCGATAATAGTCGGAAACCATCTGTTCAGATAAATCTGAATTTGGCAGTTCGGACAAAAATGACTTTTTAAAATTTCCCAAAAATTGAACGCCTTTCGCGAAGGAATTGTCGGGATTATATTTCACGGATGCAAGGAGAGATTTAAATACCTTTTCGGCAAGTTCAATTCCGGTTCCCTGCTGTACAACCTCAAGAGTTAGAATTCTATCATTCGGCAATACGGTAGTGCCGATAAAAAGAACCGCTTTTTCTGAACCGATTCTCGCATGGTCGAAAGTAAATTGACCGAAATTATCTGCTCCGAAAGTTTCTATGTGTCCCTGCATCGATGCTGCGATTTCATTAAACCGTTCATTAGGGTCAACTTTTGCCATCAGCAGAGAATATCTCCACGATGCTGAAATAGCAGAATCGTTGCTTATCCGCAATACAGCCGTAAGTCTGAATTCATTATTTTCAAATTTAAAATCATTCGAAAGCCTCTTCCAGTTTTCAGATAGAGGCATCGCGACCTCAAGACCGGTCCCTTTAAGCGCGATTGAATCAGAAAGTGCGAAAGATGTCCTTGAAGAAATAACTATTTTGGCAATAAGAATCCCAAGTAAAAGCAAAACCAAAAAAGCCAGCTTATCGAATCCCATTCGTCTTAAATTTTCACTTTTCGACATTTTTATCCTTTTGTAAATCCTGTTCGAGACTATCCGGCAAAGTCATAATATAATCTTTTATATCGTCCCGTGTTTTTCTAAACTCGTTCATAATTTTTTCATCAGAACCGATAGCAAACATCGGGTCTGGAAAAGGTTTATGAATCAGCTTTCCTTTTCCGAAAAAGACAGGGCAGTTTTCACGGGCGTTGTCACACAGTGTAATCACGTAATCGAAAGTGATTCCTTCAATATCGTTTACATGTTTTGAATATTGCCGCGAAATATCGACACCCGCCTCTGCCATTACTTTTATGGCTCTCAAGCTGACACTGGCCGGCATAACACCTGCACTGAAAACTTCGATGCAGTCGCTTTTGAGCTTTCTTGCCCAGCCTTCAGCCATTTGACTTCGACAGGCATTGCCCGTGCACAAAAAAAGTATATTCAATTTTTCTTTGTTTTCTGTCACTGTAATTCCGGTAAAAACAAACTATTCTAACCTTTGCGCGGCTGATTTTCCAGCCAGAAAACCGCTCGAAAAAGCGAATTGCAGATTATAGCCCCCGCACGGCCCGTCAACGTTCATCACTTCACCTGCGAAAAACAAACCCGGCTGGATTTTCGACTGCATGGTTTTAGTGTCAATTTGACTGTTATCAACGCCGCCTCGCGTTACCGTTGCGCGTTCTATGTCCTGTGCGGATACGATATTAAATGGATAATTCTTGAGTTTTTCGGCAAGATTTTTGCGTATTTTTTTATTTATCTGACCCGCTTCAATTTTAGGGATTTGATTTTCACTGCATATTACGTTTGCCAGTGCTTTCGGCAGAAAATGAGAAAGAATTTGCACAATATTTTTTTTCGGATTTTCAGCTATTAATTCAGCCAATTGCCTGTCAATCTCATCAATGTTTGTATTAGGCACGAAATCGACAAATACCTTATAATTATTAGCAATTAGTCCTGCGATATTTCTGCTCAAATCAAAAACCGCGGGGCCTCCTATGCCGCTGTGTGTAAATATCATCGGGCCTCTGTCGATAATTTTTTTGTCTCCGATTTTGCAGCTTATTGTTACATTTGATAATCCCAAACCTGCTAAATCCCTGCAAAATTTTTCCGCTGCGATAAGCGGAACAATTGCAGCGACTGGTTTGGTAATATTATGCCCGAATTCCGATGCGAATTTATATCCGTCTCCGGTCGAACCTGTTTGCGGCCAGCTTACTCCGCCTGTTGCGATTATCAGCGCCTTTGCTGAAACTGTAAATTTCTCTGTCGGAATTATAAACAAATTGTTCTGTTTTGTTACATTTTGAGTTTTTCTGCCGTAATAAATCTGTACCTGCTTGTTTTTTAATTCCGTCAGTAAAACATTATTTACGTCAGTCGATGAATGTGTCGCAGGAAAAATGCAGCCGTCTTCTTCAACAACCGTATCCAGTCCTCGTTCATGAAAAAAATCAAGCAGTTTCTGAGGCGGATATTCATAGATGCTGTGGCGCACGAACCTGTCGAAAGGTTTAAAAGCCCTGATTATTTCATCAGGTTTTCCAGTATGCGTAAGATTGCATCTGCCTCTGCCCGTAAGCAGAAGTTTTCTTCCGGCAGTGGTATTCGATTCGAAAATAACGATTTTTTTCGAATATGCCGCCGCTGTTATAGCTGCCATCATACCCGCCGGCCCTGCGCCAATTATACAAATATCAGTTTCAGTCATATTTTAATTTTGAAAAGCTAAAGATTTAAGATTAACATAGTCAACCCTGATTTTAGAAACATAATGAAAGAAAATACAGAAAAAAGCAATATAAATGAAGGCGGCTGCAAACAAGTGCTGAAAATCGCCTTCCCCTTGATACTCAGCACCTCGGCAATGACGCTGCAAATGTTTGTCGATAGAGTTCTGCTGATGTGGTTCGACCGTGACGCGATGAGCGGGGCGATGCTCGGCGGAATACTTAGTTTCGTGCCGTTTAGTTTATTCCTCGGGACTGCTACGTACGCCAGCACTTTCGTGTCCCAATACGATGGCGCTAAGATGCCCAAAAGAATCGGTCCGGCCGTCTGGCAAAGCGTTTATTTCTCTCTTGCCGCTGCCCTGATTATGGCTGCATTCGCGTTATTCGATAAACAAATAATAACAATGGTCGGGCATCAGCCTCAAATTGCCCGATACGAGCTTACATATCTCAGAATATTGCTTTTAGGCTCTCTGCCTGGAATTTTGGATTCAGCGGTTTCCTGTTTTTTAACCGGCAGAGGAAAAACATGGATTGTAATGTGGGTTAATGTTTTAAAAACTATAATCAACATAGCTTTCGATTATGTTTTGATTTTCGGACATTTTGGTTTTCCCAGATGGGGCATTGCAGGAGCGGCCATAGCTACAGTCGGCGCCAACTGCATTGCCTGCATAATTTATTTTGTGATTTTCCTCCTGCCGGCAAATCGAAAGAATTTTGATACCTCAAATTATCTATTCGACAAAGACCTTTTCGGCAGGCTCATGAAATTCGGCTTTCCAAGCGGTGTCCAGTTTATGCTCGACGTCCTCGGCTTCACTCTTTTTATTGTATTTATTGGCAGAATTGACGCTTTATCATTTGCCGCATCGTCGATGGTTTTCCAAATCAATATGCTCGCGTTTATGCCGATGATTGGTTTCGGTATGGCCACAAGCATACTCGTCGGCAGGGAAATAGGCGCAGGTAAACCACAGCTTGCGCAGAAAGCAACCTTTTCGGCCGCTAAACTCACGTTCGGTTATATGATTGCAGTCGCGACCAGCTATTGGCTTTTTCCCGATTTATATTTGCTGCCTTTCGGCGCAGGCGCTGATCCGCAGCAGATGCAGGCTATCAGGCCGATAGCAATTACACTTCTTTATTTTGTCAGCTTCTATTGTATTTTCGATACAGGTAATATAATCTTTTCAGCGGCACTCAAAGGAGCGGGCGATACGAGATTTGTAATGTATGTCTCGATTTGGCTGAACTGGCTGATTATGGTGATTCCAAGCTGGTTTGCGGTAACTTATCTGCACGGCAAAGCAAGGCTTTTTGTAGCATGGGCTGCGCTGTCTGGTTATGTTTGTGCGCTTGCGATTTTGTTTCTGCTGCGATTCCTTTCCGGAAAATGGAAATCTATGCGAGTTATCGAAAAAACGCCCGCAATGCCGTCTATGATGCCAAATGTTCCGACGGTTGAATCGGATATGAGCTAATTTTACCTGTCTCCCGCAAATTATCCAAGTTAAACATCTCTTTTCGTGATTTAAAAATTTTGTCCAACGGGTCTATAAGCCGGGTTCTGTATTTGTACGGCCATTTCTCTAAGGCCGACCGTTACCGATCGGCTCAAGCAGCCTACCCGCTGAAATAACGCTCGGGCCGAGCATTTCAGCATACTTGGCCTTGCAGACGGTGGGGTTTACCATGCCGATTCTGTCACCAGAATCGCGGTGCGCTCTTACCGCACCTTTTCACCATTGCCCGGAGGCTGTGTATTTTCTGTGGCACTTTCCCGTCCCGCACTTACTCCATATTCTCATAAAATGAATTTTAAATCAAAAGAGAATACCAAGTAAGTACGGGAGGTGGCCGTTAGCCATCACCGCGCCCTGTTCTGCCCGGACTTTCCTCCCCGCACCTGCTTCATATTCTCGTATTCATCAATTAACTGTTACAAGAATACCAAGCAGGTACGGGGCGGCCGTCCGACCCGCTGAACAATTCTATTATTTATACGATGAAATGCATTTTTTAGCAAATATCAAATCTTTTATCGGAACTAAATAGTTGGAAAATGGAGTTTAAACCTTGCTTTTTAGCCCATTTTTTGATATAATATTAAATTAAAGACTGAATTAGTATAGTATTTTATTCCTGTATTATAGGCTGGAGTGCGAAAGAATGAAGATTTTTACCAAGGCAAATTCACCATCCAAAAATAACCAAAATATTCTGCAATCATTTAGCGGAATACTTTTCATATTATTTCTCTTTTTACTTGTTACGGAAACATCCATCGCCGTTCCCGCATGTCCGGGAGGCGTAAAAGTCAAACAGCCCGATGGAACAGAAATAACCGTCCGCCTTCGAGGCGACGAGTTTGTGCATTGGAACGAAAGCGAAGATGGTTTTCAAATCACAAAGAATAAAAAAACCAAACAATGGGTTTATGTGATTAAAGAGAGCGGGAAAGCTGTCGCAAGTCAACACGCGGTTGGAAAAGCCCATCCCAAATCTATCAAAGCGGTAATCCCTGATATTGCCGAAATGACCGCTATCGCCCGAATGAATAAATCCGAAAAACTTATGGATCTCGAACAGCCTGCATTGGCGCCTCTTACCGGCACAATGCGCAATTTGGTTATATTAGTTAATTTTTCCGATATGACAGTCGCGTATCCAAGGCAAAATTATGATAATCTGTTTAATCAGGTTGGATATTCAACTGATGGCGCAGTCGGTTCAGTAAAGGATTTTTATCATGAAATTTCATACAATGCTCTTACCGTGCAATCTACAGTTGTTGAGCCGGTTACATTAAATAACGGTTATGCTTATTATGGAGCTGATGGCAGCAATGGAGAAATTGATCTTAATGCTCAGCAAATGGTTGCCCAGGCCTTGCAAAAACTTGAAACTCGCGGATTTGATTTCAGCACAATGGATGGCGATGGTGACGGCTGGATTGATGGCCTGACAATTATACATGCAGGCGGCGGCGAAGAATATGGTGGAAACGATCCTGATTATATCTGGTCGCATCAGTGGGCGTTGGCAAGTACGGTTACGTATGATGGAATCAAAATGAAGACATATCATACCGAGCCTGCACGACGCGGATGGGATACGCATCCAGCCACCCATGGCATAACGAGAATCGGTGTCATCTGTCACGAAAATGGTCATTTTCTTGGTTTGCCCGATTTATATGATTATGATTATGACAGCGAAGGGGCTGGAAAATTTTGCCTGATGGCAGGCGGGAGCTGGAATGGAGAATACGGAACAACACCTGCTCACATGAGCGCATGGTGCAAGAGCGACCTCGGCTGGATTACCCCGACTTTAATTTTAGCCAACGGAACATATACACTGCCAATGGTGGAAACAAACGCTCAGGTCCTTAAACTGCAGGGTGATTTCCCTTCCTCTCAATATTTTTTAGTCGAAAATAAACAAAATTCTGGTTTTGATTCAGCACTGCCAGGCTCATCGCGAGGCATTTTGATATGGCATGTTGACGAGACTGTAACTACTAACAATGACGACCAGACTCATTACCTTGTCGACCTTGAAGAAGCAAGCGGCACACAGCACTTGCAGCTAAATGAAAATGAAGGCGAAGATTCGGATTATTATCGCGCTGGCAATGCGACGATCTTTAACGATACCAGCGTTCCTAATAATAAAAGTTATTCGAGCCAGCTTTTGAATATCAACATAACAAACGTTGGCCCAACCGGCGCTAATATGGCCGTTACAATTTCCGGTATACCAGGACCGGGCCTTCCAATGAACCCAAATCCCGCAAATGGCGCAATAGATATAAGTTTAAATGCCGACCTTAGCTGGACTGCCCCGGCTGAAGCGACCTCGCATGACGTCTATTTTGGAACAGTAAGTCCCGGAACATTCTGCGGCAATCAAACTGGAACGTTTTTTGACCCTGGTACATTGGTTCATGGCACAACTTACTATTGGCGTATCGATGAAAAAGACACTTACGGTAATATTTCAACCGGCACTGTCTGGTCATTTACGACTATCGCTAATCATTTATTGACAATTTCCGCATCAGCAGGTGGAACCGTAACCACTCCGGGTAAAGGTACATTTGAATATGAGCATGGAACCAATGTATCAGTTGCAGCTTCGCCAGACCCATATTACTTTTTTGTGAAATGGACAGGCTCAGCGGTAGCAGAGGGCAAAGTTGCAAATCCAAATTCTCCGAGCACAACAGTTCTTATGGACGATGATTATTCGTTAAAGGCTAATTTCGATAGTATTTACAATCGTCTAATAGCGTCTTCCACCAGCGGCGGAACCGTGATTGCGCCTGGTATCGGTTCATACTTCTATGATCCGGATACTAATGTGCAGATTGAGGCAACGGAAGATATTAATAATTTTTATTTTATTAACTGGACGGGTTCTGCGGTACTCAATGGCAAAGTTGCTGACCCATGTTCACGCATAACCAATGTTCTTATGAGCGACGACTACACAGTTCAGGCCAACTATGGTTTTGCAATGACTCCGATAGATAATTTATGGACAAAAACTTATAGCGGATTATCAAACAGCGATGATTACGCCGCAGATATCGCCGCCGATTCGAATGGAAATGTCTATGTGACTGGTTATGCAAAATACAGCGGAACCAATTATGATTTTACTACGGTAAAATATGCCCCGGATGGAAATCAGCTTTGGATAAAAACATACAACCGAAATACTTCTAACAACGATTATGCGCTTGCGATCACGGCAGACGCAAACTCTAATGTTATTGTCGCAGGTTACAGCTATACGAGTTTTGCCGGTTACGATGCTTTGATTGTAAAATATAATTCCGAAGGTACTCAGCTTTGGACAAAATATTACAATTCTACAGGAACAAAAAATGACCGGTTCTACGACGTCGCCGCAGACGCCAACGGAAATATTTACGCCGTCGGCAGAGCAAACGATGACACATTGATAATTAAGTACGCTCCTAATGGTACAATGTTATGGACGAAAACGTATAATGGCTCTGCAAACGCTTACGATGCGTTATATAAAGTTGCAATAGATACTCAGGGAAATGCTTTTGCGTGCGGCGAAACTTCACTTTCAGGTTCTGCCAGGGACTGTATGGTCGTTAAATATGCTCCTGATGGAACACGGCTTTGGCTGCAAACTCATGGCGACTTTGACAATGATTTTCTCGAATCTATAGCTCTCGGCGCTGATGGAAGCGTTTATGTTACTGGTTCAATTGAAACTGAAACAGATTGCGATTATGTTACTTTAAAATATTCCCCGACAGGCCAGAAAATTTGGGATGCAAATTATTCAGGTTCAGCCTATGGCTGGGACGAGTCGGTTGCTGTCGCTGTTTGTCCGGATGGCAATGTCGTAGTTACAGGATACAGCACCGCAGAAAACGTTGACTCAGCCACAATAAAATACAACTCACAAACCGGCGAGCAGATTTGGGTACAGCGATATAACGGCGGCGCAAATTCGACCGATTATACCGAATCGATTGCAGTAGACAGGTTGGGAAATATCTATGCTCATGGCAGAAGATATGAGAATGGCAACAATGACTATCTCACAATTTGCTACAATGCCGATGGTTCACTGCTCTGGAGAATGAATCACAATGGCACGGCAGGTCTCGATGATATCGGCACAGCGTTAGTGGTGATTGATGACGAAGAGGAATACCAAAGCAATGTTTACGTAACCGGCACAACTCAGATTTCGGCAACTAATTGCGATTATTTGACTTTGAAATATTCTGTTGATTATACTCCTTGCCGGCAGCCTCTGGGCGATTTGACCGGCGACTGCAAAGTAGACTTGTTTGATTTTAGTATTTATGCCGACAGCTATTTTACTTCACAGCAGGATTTTAGCATGCTTTGTGATTTAGCTCAGAGCTGGCTTGAATGCGGCCTGCTCATACAGGACAACTGCTGGCTTCAGTCAATAGAATAAAAAAACAGGGGATAGAATTTAATCTAATTCAATTCTATCCCCTTATATTTTCTTAATTTTTCAATTCTTCAATCTTTACTTTTCAATCTTAAATCTCAAAGGAGCCTCTATGCGCACAATCCATCTATCTGATGAAAAAATCAAAAAAGCAGACAATGTTTGTAAAAATTTAAAACACCAGCGGCCAAAAACCCGAACTGATTTAGAAAATTGTGTTACTGAATATCTTAATATCCAAATCAGCGACCAGAAAATATGTCCCAATCACGATTCGCCGATGGATTATTTGTGGCACTGCTACAACAGCGACTTTAACGGCTCTGCAAACGCAGATTGCATCGTATGGGCAGGCCGAGGCGGCGGGAAAACCTATCTTGCCGCGGCCGCTACACTGCTCGATAGTATTTTCAAACCCGGCTGTAAAACACGAATCCTCGCAGGCAGCGAAAATCAGGCGCATAAAATGTTTGATAACCTTACCAAATTTGCGCATGGTAATTTTCAGGAGTTTGTAGATGACGAAAATAAAAACAAATGCTGCTTCAGAAATGGCTCCGATGTCGAAATACTCACACAATCAATGGCTTCGGTCAGGGGCAGTCATATTCATAAATTGCGGTGTGATGAAGTCGAGCTTTTCAAAAAGCCGATTTTCGAAGCGGCCAAATTTACAACCAAAACCAATAATGGAATCATTGCCGCAATGGAAACTTTGAGCACGATGCATCAGCCATTTGGAATTATGCACGAGCTTGTCGATAAAGCGCAGGAAAACGGAACAAAAATTTTCAAATGGTGCGTCTGGGAAGTAATTGAAAATTGCAGAGACCGCTCATGCAGCCAGTGTCCTTTGAATAATGATTGCCGCGGCAGAGCGAAAAACGCTGACGGCTTTTATAAAATCGATGATGTTATTGCCGCAATGAAGCGAACAAGCAGGGCGATGTTCGATTCTGAAATGCTTTGCCTGCGTCCTTCGCTGCAAAATGTTGTCTTTGCCGAATTCAATCCTGATATTCACATTGCGCCCATAGAATATGATTCCGATTTGCCTTTGTATCGCGCGATTGATTTTGGTTTTGTTAATCCGTTTGTCTGTTTGTGGATTCAGGTTGATAATAGCGGTACGGTCCGTGTCATCGATGAGTATATCCAGTCTCGAAGAACAATAGAATCGCACGCCGATGAACTGAAAAACAGAAAACCTTTCCGGGAAGACAAAGTGACTATGACTTTTTGCGACCCCGCAGGCTCAGGCGTAAACGATGTTACAGGCACAAGTCCCGTCGGCCAGTTAAAAGCAAGAGGAATCAAAATTCGTTACAAAAGAAGCATGATTCTCGAAGGCATAGAGCTTATCAGAAGGGCACTTCAAAACGGCCAGGGCAAAAGCAATTTAATTATCAGTCCTCGCTGCGGTAGGTTGATCGAAGCGATGCAGAGTTATCATTATCCTCAATGCGGCTCGATTGAAACTCCCCAAAAAGACGGCATCTACGACCACCCAATAGATGCTCTCCGCTATTTCTTCGTAAATTATTATAATTCGTCTCCCGCAAAAACCAGAAAATATTAGAAAATTAAATTTTATAATCTAACTATGATTATGGTAGAATGTTTTCTTACAGAGAGTATTTTGCATGAGTTGGCGGCATCGATTTTGGCGCAGGATTATAGTGGAGAATTAAAAAATGAAAAATAATGCTCGCGGCTGTGATGGGTATCTGTTTAATTGTGAGACAAAATGCGAACCTGTTTTAATTAGTGCCTGTTTACTTGGTATTCCATGCCGCTGGCACGGACGCAGACCACAAAAACGGGACAAGCTTATAGAGCGTTTGAAAAAAAAATATGTATTGCTTCCGGTTTGCCCTGAACAGCTTGAGGTATGCCGACGCCTCGGACCGGCGAAAAACTTTATGGAACAGGAGCACAGGTTCTTGACGAAAACTTAAAGATAATAGCCCCGGAAAATGGCCGCGACGTAACACAATTTCATATCAACGGCGCAAAATATGTACTTGAAATAGCGAAAATTACGGATGCCTCCCGTGCCTATCTAAAGGCAGGCAGCCCATCGTGTGATAAACAGGGAGTAACCGGTGAAGTATTAAAACGCGGAGGCATAGAAGTTATCTCGGTGCCTTAAAAACTATATAGATTATTTAAAATTGATGAATAAAAAAGGCTGCGGATTTTTTCGCAGCCTTTATATTTATAAACATTTCGGTCTGATTATTTTCTTTTTCTCAAAGCTAAAACAGCTCCAATGGAAAGAATAGCTATCGTCGCCGGTTCTGGAATAACAGTATGGAAAATCGGGTCGTTATCATCTGCGTTAAGGTCGGTATAAAATTTGTCGCCTATATAGCCGCTTTTACCGTCAATTCTGCCGTATGTCGATTTTTCATTCGCGGTTTGGCCTGCTTCGTTTGAAACATACAAATCATCACCGAATATTACAATCCCTGCCAACGCGCCTCCGCCGCTCTGACCATCAGCGTCAAGTTCAAGATTTGCCCACGGCATACTAATAGTTTCCTGCAGCGACAATAGAACAGAATCAAAAACGCTGATTTGTCTTTGTGTGTACTGAGTAACAAATACTGAAGAATCGGTGAAATCAATATCGATTGGAGAAGCAACTCCATTAATGGTTTGATACGATGAGCCGTCTGAAGAAACCACGAATACCTGGTTGCTTCCATAGCCTGCTACCCATATATTGCCCGAAGAGTCAACCTCAAGACCGCGAAGATTGCTCGCAAGGGAAACGCTTCCGCCCGTTCCGAAAGATGTATCCAGAGCAGCGCCTGTGATTGAGCCGCCGCTTTCGGTGAGCAGCCATTTATTCAATGCGCCGGTAGTTCTGTCTGTGTTATAAACTGCAAGCTGGCCGCCCTGACGTTTTACGCTAACACCTTCGGAATTACTAAGGCCGGTCAGGTTAAAAATATTTGAGCTTAGGTCTGAATTGTAAATTTTGATTGATGTTCCTTCGGCAAAATAAACTCTGCCGGCATCGTCAACACTGATTGATTTGCCGCGAACGCCTGTAACCTGCGCATCGGCTGCATCTATATAATCGTTCACTGTTAAATCAATCCTGCGTACTGCCGGGCTGTTGTTATAACCGGCATAAAGATAACGGCCGTCAGGTGAAATTGCCAATCCTCTATTGTCCCGCGGACTGGAGCTTTGTATCTGACCGAAATCAGATTGACTTGTGTCAACCATATACTGAACTGACCATTCGAGATTATCGAAATTTACTGCCTTTGCGGGCATTGATGCAGCGGCAATAACCGCCAGAGCAAAAACGTACATTATCCGATTCATTTTCTTCTTCCTTCCCCAAAAAATTACGATTAGATTAAATTACGTTAAATTACATTTATGGAAGCGCAGAAGATATGTAGAGCAATTCCCTTTGCTGATGCGGTTTCCTCCCTGCATCTTCTCCGACTCCCGGCTTTTTAAGGCCGATAACATTGTATCAAAATACGTCGTTTTTGCAAAGAAAAATGATATAAATTATCGTAAGTCTTTGTGTTGTAAAGAATTATATTTATATTATCTAAATCGTGTCTCCGATTTCTGTCATCCATTCCTCAGCAAATATGTTAAAATCGGAAAAATCCGTCCTGCCGCTCTGATCAAAATCAGCCTTTTCGCACCAGTATGGATAATCGCACTCCTCAAGCCACGTTGAAACCAGAACCGCCAAATCATAAAAATCAACTCTGCAATCCTTGACTCCCGGCCATTCTGAATTAGCTATATCCGCCCGCGGACACTCTGCATTCGTATTTAATGTCAATTCATAGTTGCCTGCGATTGGCCAATAATATGAATTATAAACTTTGACATAGTATCTTCCGCTTACAGGGCATACCCATTCCCCATAAAATTCCATTTCTTCCTTGGCGTTCCTGTCGTACAAGGCTATTTCTAATTCATTTGTAAATATGTCAACCCAATACGCTCTGCCTTCGACGGCATCGAAGTAAAACCAGTCTGGCTCAGTTGTTTCCGAGTTGATATGACCGCTCGTTGGAATATTGTTTTTCAGCTCAACAGGATATTTCATTTCAATGTCAACGTTTTCCAAATCGTCGTACATCATCGACAGCGGCCTGGCGTTTTCGATATTGAACGCTTCCAGCGCAAATGGATTTTCAAATCCGAACAATGGCGTAAACGCTCTTACAAATCCCTGCCAGCCCATCGGAACTCCTTCAAGCGTATATTGCCCCGGCTCTGTTATCATAGTAGAAGCCACAATACTTTCCTCCGGGTCTTCTGCTTCAGTATATGCCTGGATGAAAATAGGGTCTCCTTGATGCCCATCATATTCGATTGTTCCGCTAATAGACCCAAGTTCGCCTATCCTTAAGTTAGTATAATTTTCCTCGGAATTATAATTGCCGTATGGGTCGCTTCCTTCGCTTTCAATGATTATAAATCTTCCCGGAAGATTATCAGGAATAAAACCTTTCCATATTATAAATTCTATACAGTTTTGACCGCGTACTGCCTGGAATTCTCCGAACCAATACCAGTCTTTTTCTCTGTACGAATTGTCCATATAGTAAACCTCGCCTATAACAGAACCATCGCCATATCGGGTTATTACAAATTTTATACTACACAAGGCCGATGTGTCCTGCGGAATATAAGTCATAAAAATGTTAAAGCAGTAGTAGTTATCCATTTGAAAATCATCATAAGTTTCAATCGCTCCAAAAAGAAAACTCTTGTCTGTAGCCATGTAAACTGTCTTGATATCAGTACCGCTGACTAACTGAAGCTCTTCTATATCCTCATCATCCACTGCATCGCCGCTTGGGTCATTCAATATTATTTGATTGGCCTGCCAGTCGTCTAAATAGCCATTCAGATATATCGGCTGCTGGTTTTTATAATCCAGATAAATCAGTCCGCTCGGCTGCAAATCGAATTCTTTTTGCCAGTATTCCTGAGTCATCTCCGGCACAATTCCTCCAAGCGTCGGGTCATTATCTAATCCATGTCCAAAGGTTCCAATAAACGGGAAATTCCATTCATCGAACACCGGCAGCAAATCCCGCGGATTAACAGGATTCGGATATCGTGCAGATGAACCGAAAACAGGATTCAAATCAATTTGTCCATTCTCGACTTCGATGCTTTCAATATCTGCCGAAAGATTATTTAATGTCCCGCTCACATTCCCCCAGTATTCGAATGTCGCATTAAGTATATTATTGCCATCTTCGCTCAAAAATCCTTCAAGATAACCCTGTCTCCACTCGTAGTTTCCATAGTATTCGAATTCAATTTCGATAAATCTCGTTGCTGTGACACCAAACCAGTCGATATCCCACGGCGTAGGTGTAACACCGTCCGTAAAAGTAAGACTCCCTTCATCACCTTCTATGTCTGTGAAATTATATACCAGCGTTAGTTCGCCAATGTATGCCGAACCTGCATCATATATACCGAAAGTCTTGGTTTTTTCCATCGGCAGTTCTGCGACTGTATCGTTCATAATCGAATCGCGGAAAACAACTAATTTTTTCTCAATCTCATCTGCGATAAATTCATCTTCCATAGCTATATAGAAAAAGTCGTCTTCCTGTTCGTCTTCTTCACCGCGGATGTATTCTACCGAGTCCAGATAATAATTTATGCCGTTAATCATTTCCTGTTTAATTTGTGCCAGTGCCGCTTTGCCGTCATTTGAATCGCTCGGTGTCGGCAGAACCTTCAAAAAATCAGGATGAGCGGAAAAAATATCGTCGCTTATTTTTAAATTGCCGCCGTAATACTTTTCATATAATTTCGCGTTAGGACTGACATACAAATCGTAAGCCGCTTTGTATTCAAGCTGCGCCTTTATAAACGTCAAAATCCCTTTAAGCATCAGAACTTCGCCGTAATCGACCTCCACCGGCTCCAAAGGATTCTCAAATTCATAATCTATTGCGTGAAAAATCCTCAATTCATCGGCACTCAAATAAACTCTGAACCTGTTTGTCGGGCTGTCAATTATTGAATCAAGCTCCGCGATTATCGCCTCGATTTCAGGAATAAAATTTTCTTCTGATATTTTCCGCAAATCGTTAACATCCGGCGCATCATCAGGAATTTCATAATAGTCGTGCTGATTCTTTGTTTCGCTAAATTCGATTCTCGCAGGCCGGAAATACGGCGCCCAGAATTGTCCCGATATGTTAATCCCGAACTTGTCCATCTGTTCAAAAGCGCTGTCAATATTACCTGCATCATCTTTTACAACAAGCATTGCCGTTCTTGACAACGCGTGGAAAAATTTCAATTCTCTGCTTGTCTGACAGTCGCCGCATCCTGCATCCTTAAGCCCGTTATCGAATGTCTGATATCCGTTTCGTATTCCGTCCAGCGTTCCGTCGAACAACTGTGCTCTTCCTGTTGTTAGATAATTCTCTGCATTACTTGCGAGCAAATTTGAATTTATTAAAGCTGTAAATACCAAAAGACAAACTATAATTTTGCGGTACATTGATATTCCTCCTGTAACTTCGAATTGAAAGTTGTATTTTTGTCGGTCTTTACTGAACCGTTCTGCTTAAGTATATATGAATTTCTTATTTTAAAATTATTTTGTTTTATATCCCATTGAGCAAAATTGCTTTCAAGGATACTCCCGTCACTGGTTTTAATAATTACATGGCCGCGCAAATCTATGTTGCCGCTTTTGGAAACCGCTGCTCTTTTGCAGCTTATAGAAAGCGTCAAATCATTATCAAAATAAAACTTGCATTCGAGATTATTCGCACAAGCTTCTGCGACATTGGAAAAGTTAATATTTCCAATATTTAGTTCGTCAGCAGGGCGGGTTATTATTTCCTTTGTTTCCTCGATTAATTTCTCAGAAGTTTTGTTTTCGGAAAAAGTTTTGTTCTTTTCTGGTGCAGGTGAATATTCATATAATTTAAGCTGCAAATTGTCTATTGTAGCCTTATTGTACATTGCCGTCGTAAATGGCCCAATGCTGCTGTTTTCAAGGTCTAAACTGTCGAACGCGATGGCATAAGCAGGTCTCTGGCTGTTTGGCTCAGTAAATCGTATGCAGCTGAATGCGTCGATATGATTGCCCGCAGGCTGGTTGAAATCAAAAATACCCGGATTTATTTTGAATGCTTGAAAATTGCTGCTGAAAAAGAATGCGCAGGAAATAAAAACAATCCAGCAAATCAGGATCGTTGCATAGACTATCTTCTTTCTTCTTCCTTTCTCCATATAACTGCCTTTTTCAAAGGATAATATTCTAAGCGAAAATTAAAGAAAGTCAAGAAAAAAGACTTAATATGTTTTATTTGTCTCGGCCTTACTGATATGCTTTCTTATGAATTGTTCTATTGCTGAAACCGCTTGCTCTTTGAATTCCGCCGGGCTTGAAGCTACCCATATCGTAAAGTTATAAAATTCCTGGATATCCGTATTGAGCCATTTTCCATTATTATTTAGAAATAAGAGCAGTGTAGTAATAGCAATCCTTTTATTTCCGTTTTGGAACGGATGATTTTTAATCATAAGATAAAACAGTATTGAGGCTTTTGGAATGACTGCTGGATACAAATGTCTTCCGCCGAACTTTTGAAAAGGCGTCAATAAACAGCTCTCGAGAATATTTGGAAACCTTGTCGTAAAATCCGGAATCGGTTCGTCGAATTTAAGAAGTTGCTGCGCAAGACTGAAAGCGATATGCTCCACCTCTTTTACTGTCAGCGGAATCATTATTCAGCCCCCAGCTTTTTAAGAAGCGGACCGTACTGTTTTACAACTTTCTTAACCGTACGATCGATTTGACTTTTTTTGGTGCTGGAAAGTTCCTTTCCCAGTATATCGTTTACGGTTTTGTCTGTAATAATGTAAGTTCTGCCAACTTTTTCTGCCGGAATAACCCCTGCTTTTACTTTTTTATATACAGCTATTCGGCTGATTCCTAATAGTTTAGCTAATTCCGGTACTGTCAGGTTCTTTTTCATAAGGCTATTTAAAATAATAAGTTGTGACGTTAACTGGTTATAAATAAGTTAACCTGTGTTAAATATATATATAAAAGTTAACATTAAAATAAGCTCTTGTCAATCAATTATTTGTGTAACTTTTCCGAAGATACAATCCTGTAATGTGAGGGATATTTGGAATTGAACTCTTTGCTGTGATGAACGACATATTTATTTTCCGCAAGCAGCGAGTTGATATATTTTTTATCTTCCTCGAAATTTGAAAAATCATGTTTTTGCTTTTCAATTTCCGCCAGAACCCTCGGCCAGATTTTTTTCCATTCCTCAATATCTTCATCGCTAACCGGCTTTGCGCTTTTCACAAACGCCTCAGTAAAATCCTCCAGCGATATTTTCCCTTCCTTAATGAGTCGCAAATTCACGCGAACATATTTCCCGTTCGGCGGCAGCTCATGAAAATCATAATCCTCGAACTCATTTGCCTCCGCAATTTCCCGCCCGATATATTCCTTCGCCGAATTTGCATCTCTGATTAGGTGCGCAGGCCCGAAAAATCCCTGAAAAAAAGTTTTATAAATATCGACAAGCCTCTGCTCGGGGTATCTCTCAATCTCCTGCTTAATGATTTTCGATAATTTCGCGTCATCACAATATTCGCATGAAATATTCATAAAAATTAAAGGCAAAATAAATATAAATATTTTTTTAACATCCATTAAACACTAAGTTCTAAATGTTTGGAACATTTGAATTTTTGGTAATTCGATATTGTTTCGAGATTCGTATTTCGTATTTCGAATTTACTTTAGTCTAACTTTGCCCCTGTAATTTGTCAATCAGGCTTATCTCCCGCCGCGTCCGTCCGGCCCGCCCGGCCCTCCAAAACGTGGCATTTCAATCCCGCGTTCCTGCGCCCGTTTCTGCATCGCTTCACCGAATTGTCTTCGTTGAGCTCTTTGTTCGGGTGTCCCGCGTTCTCTCATTGCTCTCATCCGTGAGCCATCAACTCTTCTGCCGCCTTGTGCCTGCTGTGCGCGTTCTCTCCGTCTTTGCATATTCGGATCGTTTGCATCTCGTCTCGGCCTTTCACTTCTCATCTGTTCAAAATTTCCGCGCATCGATTGCATTTCATCAATCAGTTTATCGAGATATGGGGTTTGCTGTTCTTTAGGCAGAGTAATATATGTATCGATATGATAGTCTATCAATTTTCTTCCGCTTGCCATCGTGTACATCATCTGCTCGCGCTGTGAAAGTCTCTTATATCTTTCGCTGTTTCTGTAATCGATTATCTGTTTGGCGTTTTGTTTATCGGGATTCGGCATATTGGCATCATTCCATTCTCTTCTGCGTCTGCCGAATTCATCAGTTTCTTCTCCGCCTTTGAACATAAGATACATCCCGCCCGATGCAGATAGAACTATAACGGCTATAACAGCGGCAATGATTGCGATTTTTTTTCTATTTGGTTTCGCCTTTTGAAGTTTTCCGTTTATTGCTGCCATTATTTGTTCCTTTCTCTGTCGCCGATAATATTATCCGCATATAAATACATAAACGAGCCGTTTTCCCATTCATCGCCTTGTCTTATTTTGCCGTGGAACCCGCTGTAATCATGCATCACATCGACCTCTCCCACAGGAATTTTAATTTGACGTTCGACTCCGCGTCTGTTCCGAATAAACGTTATCTCTTTGCTGTTATCGAATCTTATTCCGCCCAGCCGCGTATTATATGCATAGCTTGATCCGTTTTCCCGAAAATATCTCGCTTGCGGATCCGCAGGGCACTTCAGAGATTCAGGCCCGCTCAAATATTTTTTCATTACTTCACAAAATGGTTTAAGACCCATATCTTTTTCCGAATCTACCGTCCTGCTTGGTAAATATATCGCATAAGGCATTACATTGCGGTTCTCATCAAGGTACATTCTAAATGATACCGCGCAGCCGTGAAGGTTCTGTTTGCAGCCGACTCTATATGCGCTTCTCCGTGCCGCCTGCAGCGCAGGCATCAATATCCCCATCAAAAGAGCGATTATCGAGAGAACCACCAACAATTCGACCAACGTGAAACCCTTTTTCTGCACTTTCCCATTCCTAAATAGACTAATTCCAACATTTATAGTGTCATTTTGTTATCAAAAGTAACAGACTAATTGCAAAGACGCTTCAAAACACCTGTAAATTGCATTATTTTTTTACAGTGTAAATCCCGTGTTGAGGAGCCTGCCCCCGCGCAGGCGGGGGGTGTCTAAAAAAAAACAGGGTAAATCAGTGTCTCTAAGGTGGAAAAAAACAATGTGCATTCCCTTGATCTTCACGTTCCCATCCCTCCGGCACAAGACTTTTTAAATCAATCTTCTCAAACCTCGTCAATTCCGGCCCAATCACAACTGCCCCAGGCTGATTTTCCTCTATCATTTTACGCATTTTGCCTAACCCCGCCGTATGAGTCATCTTCCTTTCCTGCTCAGTTAGCTTATCGCCAACCCTGAATGCAAACGCTCCAGCCGATAGTTCCCGATAAATCTCCCCGCCTCCCTCAATCGCATACAATGGCGTCAATGCAAGAATAGGTTTCGAATTACCTGCTTTCGTGATGATGTTCTTTGAAATCTTATGAACCCGCATCGGCGTCCACTTTTCAATTTCCCAAATTTTTGAAATTTTCGAAAACGGTTTTTGTTTGATTGCTGTAAATAACGCAAGCGCGACAAAAACATAAATCCATATCCTCGTGCATTTCAGCGAATAAAAAAGCCCATAAGCCAAACTGATAATTATAAAAGCGACTGGTATCCCAAAATATTGTTTCCACATCGTCGGCGGAAAATATGCGATAGCAAACGAAGCAATCACCAGCATCCCCGCAAGCAGGGAGTTTGCGTCATCTGTAAAAACAATTTTTCGTCTCTTGGCAAAAACATAAACCCACACAACGATTGCGAACAAAATCAAAAACAGAAATTCTCTATTTCTCATCGTCATGAATGTAAGATAAAATTTGCTGTAAGCAATTCCAAGTTTATGAAGCAATTCGCTGTTGAGTGTTGGTATCGTATAGATGTTAACAAAGAAAGCCTGCCCGCTGCAAATAATTATCCAAACTGGAACAATACTGAAAACAATCACGCTCCCCAAAAATGCCAAAAATAATTTTTTAAAACTTAAAATTACCGTGTTAATCCGTGTAAATCCGTGTCTAATAGTATCCGTGTTATTCAGTGTCATTTTCGCAATAACCATCACCATAAAAAATGGAATCACAAATACTGTAGTCGCTCTCGTCCACACAGCAATCGTCAAAAGCGAACCAATCGCCGCGATTTTCACACAGTTATTCATTTGTTTAGCCGTTGCCGGTACGGCAACGCTGTCCAATTCTAAAAAAATCCTCAAACTCAAAATAATGCACAGCAATACCAAATCATGGTTCCAGGCAAGTCCCAGCAGATAATTCGAATAAGGGTTGAACACAAATATCATTGTCCCCGCCAGCCCCGCAAAAATACCTCCAAAGTAGTATTGCCTAAAAATTTTCCTGAAAATACTAAATAGGCAAACAATTATAACTATATCGAACACAACCGAAACAATCCTGCCCGCCAGAAGGTAATGCGTCGTCCCGCTTAGTTTATAAATCCCCGCCAGTAAAAGCGGATGATAGGGCAGTTGAGCAACATACGAAAAATCGCGATAAACCATCAGCCCCTTGCTCAGCAGATACCCGCCCGTGCAGTACATCTGTTCATCGCTCGTCATCGCACGGCTCATACTCGCCGCAAACAGATAAACAGACAAAAACGCAATCACCGCGCCCGCAAATATATATAGAATTTTTCGATAGTATCTGTCCACAGAGCTAATTAAAATCTTATTAAAAAATAAAGCAATAGAATAATCCTTTGAATGTCATCCTTTATAGATTATAATCCCGCGCCTTGTGATTTAATTATTTACAGTAATGGGGGAAAAAGAATGAACCGGTCAATTTGCAGATTCATTTTACTATTCATCGTAATTTATTTTACTGCTCCAGCTTTCGCGCTCAGACTCGCAGGCAATCCTGCCGAGCTTACAACAGACCCTCGCGCATATCCTCATACCATTGCTGATGAATTTGATTTCAGCGGCAGGTTGGTTGTTTGGATTGATTCGAGAGACGATGTAAATTATGTCCCGCGTGTATATGCCGCCCGTCTTAATGACAATTCCCATACCGAATATCTCATTGATGTTAATGCGTTCAATGCCTCAGCCGTTCGAACCGATGGCGTATACATTGCGTATTTCGTGTGGAATGAATCGATGCTGGCCTTGCGTATCGCTGATATCACAGATATTAACAATCCCGTAATCAAAGAAATAGAAATCGCAGCCTCTTACGTTGACAGTTTTGAAGTTGACAATGGCGTTGTCGTTTTCAAGGAAAACGGAGACGGATATTCCATTCCGTCAGTTATTTCCGCTGTTTCACTTTCAGACCCGTTTCTGACAAAGCACACTGTAAAAGAATTTCCGTTTAATGACTACAGTTATACGAACATATCCCTCGACTCCAATAGAGTCATCTGGAGCGGCGAATACTACGATGATGTAAATTATCTTTATTCCAACTACATTGACGTTGCAGACATCACCGACATTGCAAATCCCGTAGTTGCCCGCAATTCCCTTCCGCAAACCCAGACCGGCGGATACATCGTATGGATAAACGCTTTAGCAGTCTCAGATGATTGGCTCATTGCTCGCGGAAGTTACAACGATACCGATTGCGTCTTCGGCGTTCACAATTATTACGACCCGCAGAATTGGTCATTTACTATGATAAGACAAATGGATAGCTATAAGGAATTTATCCTGCGAGTTGATGCGCCTTACGCCGTTTGGGTCGAAAATGATATGCAGCACCCTGAATTTACCGGCCGGCAGATGCAAACACAAAGTCAATCAGTATCATCCGAGCAGGGCATTATTGTTGGCGCAGTCTTGTTCGATAACGGCAAAACCGTAACTTCAATTATAAAGACCTCTGACCAGAACTGGACTTTAATGGGCGCAGCCGTCAGCGGCGGCAAAGTCGTCTGGGGTGCTGACTATTTCTATGCTGACCCTGAAACAGAAAGTGCCGAAGAATACCGCGACCTCTTCACAGATACCCTCGAATTGGAATGTGGCGACAGAGGCTATTCGCTTGCCGATTTGAATCGCGATTGCAAAGTCGATTTTGCCGATTTCGCAATCATGTCAGAACGCTGGCTTGTTTGCACTTTGCCGAACGATGAAATCTGTATCGACGGTGAAGTTTATTGATATTTTCCAGGTCAGAAATTTAACATCATATCAGTTAAAACATAAAACCATGGATTTACAAAAATAAATCTTTTAATTAACGTTTCAACAGCCTCCTTTTATGTATTATCCTTTCCCCGCTGCCAGATATTGGCTATTGCAAAAAAAAATATTTGCATTCTCTTTTCTATTAGATAGAACTTTATCTAAGTAGTGAGAAAACTTGTGCAACCCTTAGACCGCCTGAGACTCAGCAGTGATTTATTTGTACTCTCACTCGGCAGCCTGCTCCTGCGAAAGCACCGATGGCTATAATAAAATTATCTCTATGGCCTCTGTGACCTCTGTGGCAAACAAATAAAACCTGCTCTGTGGCGATTTTCTTTTTATTAGAGGCTTTTATTTCTTTTCCTCTCTGCAAGTATCGCAAGTATCTTCGATGCCGTCTCAGGTTCAAGCGACGATACCGGTTCATCTTCTCCCTCTTCATTTTGTTTGATACCCGGCTTATTTGCTAAAATAACCATGCATGCTTTTCTGCTCGTCTCAGAACTCTTGCTTTCACACAGTTGAACAAGCCGTGCAGCGGCCACTGCATTATATCTTGCCAATAAAATCTGTCCCGCCATTTTATATGATTCAAGTTTGCACTCGATTCCTTCGATAAATTCTTTACTGCACAGCCATCTTCTCCACAATATGGGCGATAGTTTATTTTTTTCGAGAACTGCCGTTTCATCTCCGTTCATCTCGAACAAATCGTTTATTACTTTTATTTGTTTTTGCGTAAGTTTCATTTCTGCCTCATACAAAATTTATTTTATTCTTTGTGCTATAGCCGTTATCGCTGCTGCCATCTTTTCTGCTTTAGTACCTTTTGCCGGCATTGCTTTCTCGATTGCCGCCTGAACAATTTCCATCTGTTCATCATTAAGGAAAAATACCAGCGTATTCAAAAACACATCAGAGCCGCGACCGTCAGGAAGCGGTAAAGACTTCACCGTTATATCTCTCAATTTTTCAATTACCTGTTTACTGTCCGCCAATTTTTCCGCCAATTCTTTTGAGCCGTATTTCTCTGATAATTTTTTTATCAGTTCGATTTTCAATCTCAAATCGTCTTTCCCTCCCAGCCGGTTCAGCGTCGAAAGCAAAATTCTGACTCCGTCATCGTCAACATCCCACACTGCGCAATCAGCAAAAGTTTCGCCCAATTGTTTCAATGCTTCCGCCCGATGATGACCGTTTATAATTTGATAGAACCCTTTTTTCTCCGGATGCGCCCGCACAATCAGCGGCTCATAATTCCCCGTCTGTTTAATATGATTCTTTAGCTTTTCAAAATTTACTCCGCTCATCCTGTTCGGATTCTCCGGATGAGCCAAAAGCTTCTCCATCTCGATTTTTAATACTGTATTTTTTTTGCTCATATTTAAGTTCCTATAATAATTTAACGTCCTATAATGTTGCTCGAAAGAATAATTGCTTAAGTCTTTAAATAGTATGGACTTAGGATGTAATTTTGCGTCTGTATTTGCTTTAGGGTCTGTTGTTTATTATATTCTAATGTCAAAGCTGCACGGATTTGGGGCTGATAAGTTTTATTTTTTTGGGAAATAGCAAATGGAGAAAACAAATTTGAAGTCTCGTTCTGCGCTTGCGCTCTGGCTTTGCGTTTTTGCTTTTATCTTTGTACCTGCAAAGGCAACGATAATACAAACCGCCGACGGTTTTTCCGACACCGGCGATGCTGTCTTTTTCAAATCCCAGCTAACAATCACAAATGACCTGCTCACCGTACAGCTTTTTAACATTTCACCAACAGCGTCCAACAGCCCAGACGACATGTTGAGCAGTTACTTTTTCGATATTCAAAACAGCCTCGGCCAAAGACCCGATTTGGTTTTGCTCAGCGCTTATGGCGATGTTTACAAAACCAGCAAAAACTCAGTTGATACATTGCACGCAGCTTCAGCAAATCTAAAAGCGGAAAACAAAAAAGATTACACATGGCAATATCTGCAATTAAACGCATCCAAAGTCCCATTTCTCGGCTTTGGTGTCGGTACAGTCGGCAATTCCGATTTATCACCAAATAATTTCAACGGTAATATCGTCGGCGGTATGGATTACTCCATCATCACAGGTGAAATTACAACTCAAAGTCTGCACAACAGGCTGCTCGTCAAAAACTCTATCACATTTACTTTTTCAGGCTTAACAGGATTTAACGAAAATGATATTTCGCAATCATTCGCTTTTGGTTTGGGCACTTCTCCAGACACAATGCTTGTTGGAATTCCAGAACCTTCAACTGTGGCGATTCTTTGTTTCGGCTGCTTGTTGTTTATAAGAAAAAAGCATTGATCGTTACTCTCTTCTTCAAGCCTCAATTTTCATCCTCTAATCAGTTAATTTTTTTTGCCTAAAAGGCCCATAAAAGAACGTCATTTGCCCCAAAACCCGCTTTTTACGCCTAAAAACATAGTTTATGCCTTTGTAAATTTGCCTAAATTGCCGAAATCTGCTACAATGCTTCCATCAGTCAGGGGTGTGGACTACAGCGAGGTTTTGGTACTGAATTTTGGGATGATGCAGGTATCAAATTTTGGGGGTTAACATAATGAAAAAATTTCTTCTTGTACTTATCGTTCTTGCAATGAGTGTTGCTGCTCAGGCGAACATTATTACATACTCCGACAGTGTTACAGGTTTATTCGACCTCGTGCCCGATACAGACCTTCTCGTTTCTCAGTTCGACTCGTCTCTCGGCACATTAAACAGCGTTACCATTACATTCTATACCGCTCTCCAGGGTTCGCTCGGCTTTGAGAACCTCAAACAATTCGGCGGGAACTTCAGTATTTCCACAAATAATATTTATGCCGCCGTTGTTATTGGCGGCGGTATTTGCGCATCAAATTATAACGATAATCAGATGTACACCGCAACCCTTGGTGCTTATGACGGTACGACAGATTACGCCGGAACAAGCGGAACAATTCTCGCGACATACAGCGATTCTGATACAATGCCGTTCTTTTTTAATACTCCCGATAGTATGGCTCAATTCCTTGGAACAGGAAATATGACTTTCACAACTCAGACTTTTTCTATGATGTCGCTTGGATTGCCAACCAACAGTGAAGCTGCCATTAATACTACCGGCCAGGCTTCTGTAACAATCTCTTACGATTATACACCCGTGCCCGAACCTGCGACCATCGCAATCCTTTCCCTCGGCGGATTATTCTTATTTAAGAGAAAAACAGCTTAACCAAAGCGCTGCAAAAGTATTCCAAATGGCCGGCCTAAACCACCGGCTTTTTTTATTTACTTATAAAATTTTTTCGCCGTCAGGCGCCTCAATAGTTTTTAGTTTTAAGCTTTAAACTTTAAGTTTAGCTGAGCGTTTCGCCAGATATAATATACCGGCCTCTCCGATAACCTGCTGATAAAAAATTCCGTCCTCTTCAAACACTGCGGCAGACACTTCGCTCTCCTGCCGTATGCCGAAAGAAAATCCGTTATGTGTTTTTCAATAAACGCTTTCGCTTTAGTATTCAGATTTTCGATTTTCCTGTTCGTTAATTCTATATCAACAAGCTCATATTCTTCAATCCCAACCGAACTAAGTGCCTGCCGAAGTTTAACGCTCCTCAACGGCTCGTGTGCCTCGTATTTCATCATCCCCGCTTTCTCAAAAAACGGATTGACCTTCCCCATCACCGCAAGCGCCTCGATATAAGGCATATTAAGCAGCGGCATGGTTTTTTTCACAAGCTGATAAGCCAGCCCCAAAGCTCTGTACCGCGGCTCAATCACAACCCTCGATATCGTGCGAATGTTTTGATTGATTAGCTGCAAATTCGCACTGCTTGACCCCGATTTTGTAAACAGTCCCTGCGTCGCGACATTACGAAGCTGCACGCTCACTGCAGGCATTGAATAAATTATAATTCCAACCACTGGCTCGATTAGTTCACGGGAAGGATGACAGTCAATTATTTTATAAATCGTCGCTGTTGGTCCCGTTTGACAACTGCGATAATGAAACCGCGACAGCAATTTGTAATCGTCTAAACTCCCCTGAACAATCTTCAAATATTTCTTTATCGTACATTGCATTTTAAAATGATACGCCCAAGGCGTTCCTCAACTTTTCAATTATTAAATATATTTATTATTTTCTTTGTGCCTTAGTGTCTTCGTGGCTGCGTTAATTTTTATAAACCACTTCCGCTTCACCAGCCAAATGCTTGATAACGATTACCTCCGGCCGTAAATCCGCCAGCAAATCATCATGTGCGCTTGCGAGAATAAATGTTTTGCCCGTCTTGGTTGCGAATTTGCGAAGGTTATGCGATATGACCGCCGCCGTTACTCTGTCCAGTTGACTGCAAAACTCATCTGCGAAAATGAATTGTTTATCCGAGGCAATTGCTTTTGCGATTCGATAGCGATATTTCTGTCCCTCTGACAAATTCGCCGGCGAATTGAGCACACAAAATACATCCGTCAGCCCTGCGTAGCTCAATGTCCTCAATATCTCAAGAAATCCGGTATTGGAATTTGCTCGTTGATTATTGGTTATTCTCTTGTAATTTGTATCTTGGTTATTGGTTATTTTTTCTATTGCATCAACACAAGTCTTATCATTCGCAAGCGGTATATCATCGATATTGAGTTTATTTTCATTTTCGCAATGATTATAAAATTCTCGCAGAATCACGCTTTTGCCGCTCCCTGATGGCCCTGTGATATAGCATATCTGCCCAGGCGATAAGTTGATTGTGCAGTTATGCAGGATAGCGTTACTTTTAAGCCGCTGCACTGTGATACCGAAAGCCCGCATAACATCGCTGACCTTGCCGGTTAAAGGAAGTTTCCAGTCAAACATTTTATTTGCCGTTAATGTTATATTCATAAATAACCTTTCTTTGCGTCTATAATTACACAGAACTTGCGCAAATTTTTGACGACATTTTTAAAAAAAGGTTAAGAGGCATTTAGATTTGAATAATAATGAAGTAAAATTTTTAAATTTTTTTATTCGCGCAAGTTTCCTCCTGCGCAATATTATTGAAAACCAGTGATTAGCCCTCGGCTCTGCCGGGGGTTCTTCTGAAAATTGCCTTAACGTTTAATTTGGCTACAGACCCGCCAGCCAATTTTCCGCAAATACTGCAAAATCAGCAAAATTCACTATGTTGTTTTTATTTATATCAATTCCGCCGCAGTAATTATTTGAAGCATCGCAATCCATCATCAGCCATTTTGAGCAAAACGCGCCAAGGTCTTCAATGCCGACTCCATCCGGACACGCAAAATCACCGACCAAAGATTCGAAATTTAATCGTGGATAATTTACTCCATCGCCGCACATTCTCCATAAATCGTTTGTGCCGTTCGTTGTTTCGTTGCAGAAATCCCAACCCGCCGCAGTAAACGTTGCGCACGTTTTCATCTCAGCAGTCGTCTTACCTGTCCCACCTGAACTTGTCTGCTGGTTAGAAGTATTTTTATCCCAGAAGCTATCTGTCACCGTGCCGCCATTATAGCCTATCATACCGTATATATTGTATGAACCTGAACCGGCGGTAACCAAACCTGTGGAATAGCAGTTATCGATTGTACCTGATACAACTACACCTATCAGTCCGCCAACGTTGTTCGATGTTGTCCCTACGCTGACTGCTCCTGTTGCGTACGAATCGAAAATATTATTATTTCCGTAATGGTCTCCCACAAGCCCCCCAATATACGTGCTGCTCGAATAGCCGGTAACCATTCCGTCCGCAAAACACATACTAATGAATCCGCTGTTTATGCCGATAAGCCCGCCCACATAGGATTTTCCGCTGACTGCTCCTGTTGCATGACAGCGCACGACAATAGCCGAACTGTCATAATTTTCGCCGATGAGTCCGCCAACTTTATAAACAGTCGTTGAACCTGATACTTGGCCATAAGCGCTGCAATTTATCACATTGCCATAGTTCCTGCCTATCAATCCTCCTGTTCCGCCTTGTCCGCCAATACTTGTCACTGAAACAGATGCCGATGAATCTCGGATAATGCCGGTTGAACTATTTTCGCCCACAAGCCCACCCAACGTTGAAATACTCGGTCCATTAGCGGTTCCCGTTGCGCTGCAATTTGTGATAAGACCGCCATAATTGTAACCGACTACGCAGCCGGCAGGGTACTCACCGTAAACCTGACCAGCCGTATTGCAGTTCTCGATAGTACCTCCCTCATGAAATCCGACAAGCCCTCCGACAGAGTAGCGGCCGGTCATACTGAACGAAGTAATATTAATATTAATTATGCTGCTGCCAATCGCATATCCGAAGAGACCAACGTTATCACCTGTTGGCGTGTTGATGACGGCATTGCTGATAATGTGGCTGTTGCCGTTAATGGTGCCGGTGAACTTAGTGGTTGAATTGCCGACAGGTACTATTGCAGCACCGTATAAATTCACATCGTCTGTAAGGATAAAATGCTTGTTCCAGTCACTGTCGGTTATCATCAATTCCTGCCAATTAGAAATGCTGCTGATTTTATAAGGTGCGTCTGGCTCTCCTGTCCCGCCGTTATATGTCCCCGCGATAGAAAAACTGACAAATGCAAAAAACGCTAATACTCCCGCTATCTTCTTCATACCTTCATCTCCATTTAATTGGGACGTATTATATCTTTTTGCAGGTCCAACGTCAATTACTTTATTTTGCCCTGGCCTTAATTCGCGCCGCAGTTAGTCAAAAGCGAAGAATAAATTTCCAGTTTACGTTTTCGCCTTATATGGCTATAATAAGGGGAAATTGGGACTAATTTGCCTGATATATAACAAGGTAAGGAATGTATTATGGGTCAATCTCTGGACAAACTAACAATAAAAGGCTTTAAGTCCATCAAGTCTCTTGAGAACTTTAAGCTTAAAAACCTTAACATAATGATAGGCGGCAATGGCGCAGGAAAAAGCAATTTTATTGAAGTTTTCCGCATGCTTTGCGCTATGGCTGAAGGTGAGAGTGCGTTTGATAAGTTTACCCAAATGGGTGGTGGTGCTGATGATTTTCTTCATAATGGGCCTAAGGCAACGCCTGTTATAGAAATAGATTTGAATTTTGAAGAATTTTATTTTTCAAGAAGATTATTTCCTACTGTCAGCGAAAAATTTGTTATAGAAAAAGAAGGTATCTTCGGAAAAAACAAATTTGCTACTGGTATTTATGATACACATTTACAATCAGAAATCGGTAAATCATTAAGAAATCAGGTTAATGAACTTGTTTCTAATATTATTGTTTATCATTTTCATGATACTAGTTCAACGGCTCCGATGAGGCGTTCTGAAATCACAGCAGATAATATAAAATTACGTTCCGATGCTTCTAACATTGCCCCATTTCTTTTACAGTTGAGAAAAGATGAGCCTAAACATTATAATGCAGTAGTAGAAGCGGTCAGATTAGTAACACCATTTTTTGATGATTTTATATTGGAGCCTGAACGAAAAGGTGAAAAGGAAAAAGTTAATTTAAGCTGGCGGCAAAAGGGTTCGGATTATCCTATGCAGCCTTATCATTTCTCAGATGGTACTATTCGCTTTATATGTCTTGCTACCGCTCTTTTACAACCCGCACCACCTTCAGCGATTATTATTGATGAACCTGAACTTGGCCTTCATCCTTATGCAATAGAAATATTATCAGAATTGATTAAAGCTGCTTCAACAAAAACCCAGGTAATCATTTCTACGCAATCTCCGCACTTGATAGATAAATTTAACCCGGAAGATATTATTGTTGTTAACCGGGAAGATGGAGCTTCAACTTTTGATAGACTAAATGAAAAAGAGCTTGCTGAGTGGCTAAAAGATTATTCGCTTGGCGAGCTTTGGAGAAAAAATGTAATAGCCGGAGGTCCGGTTAATGAGTAGTATCGAAGTTTACATCATTTGCGAAGGGCCGACGGAACAAACCTTTGTCAGAGATATTCTTAAGCGGCAAATGAGTTATAACAATATTTTTTTATATCCAATTTTGATTGGAAAACCCGGACATCAGGGAGGAAATGTTAAATTTGACAGAGCTAAGGAAGATATAGGTAGGTTTTTGAAACAAAGGCCGGATACATATGTATCTACTATGCTTGATTATTTTAGATTAGACCCAAATTGGCCGGGAAACAGGAAAAGCAGACTTACTGCAATAAAAAAAGCTGAAAAAGTAGAAACAGCTACTGTGGCAGAAATTGAGCGGTTGTTTCCGAAACTTAATGTTAAAAAGCGTTTTATTCCATATATTGAAATGCATGAATTTGAAGCTTTGTTATTCAGTGATGCTTCAATTCTTGCGGATAAAATATCCGTGCCGAAAAATGAAATAGATAAGATTTTAAATGAATGTAAAGAACCGGAAGAGATTAATGATGGTGCAGAAACTGCTCCCTCGAAAAGGTTAATTGCTTTATGCGATAGTTATCGTAAAGTTGCTATGGGAAAAACCATATCTGAGGCCATTGGGATAAAAACCATTCGTGAAAAATGTTCCCATTTTAACGAATGGTTAACAAAATTAGAGCAACTTGAAACTTTATAAAATAATCAAATAAATCTGCGTAATCTGTGATAAAAATTTTTGTCGTATTCCATTGAAAGCCACCTTGCTTTCTCCTTCCTTGCTTCTGTCTCTACCTTTTGCCGGCCGATTTAATGAGCTTCCGCACTTCATAATAGCTGATCTTATTATTTCGAGCTATTTTATTCATTGGCAAATCGTTGATAAAATAATCTTTCATAATTTTCATTTTCAATGGTGTCAGATTTTTATTCGACAGGGCGTTAACGAAATTATTGTTGCTGATTCGATCCGCGATCTTTTTGATTCGTCTTGCGATAGTTGCCTCGTGCACTTGCGCTGCCGCTGCGATATTGCGAAAATTTTGTGAGGCAAGAAACAGGTTGATAAAAGCCTTGTCTTTATCCGGCAGCATCTCGATTCTGCCGGGAATTTTTTCGAGCAAATCTAAAAGTTCTCTCTTCGTGATTTTTTTCAATTTTGCTGTTTGGATTTCTTGTACCAACATATCTACCTCCGTTCATTTCTGCTCTTATATTTTCCTCATCAATTTAACGACCGCAAAGACCTTTATTGTTCTTATATATTGTTTGTTTTTTACTTAACTTTTGTGCTATTTTAACTGAAAATATTAAAAAAGCAAACCATTTTTTTGTAATTTTTGTTAATTTTTTAATAAGTTTACTAAATACTTAACAAATAAAGAGTTGCAATATTTTTCAAATTGTGGTAATAATCATAAAAATTCGGGTGGAGAAATGGAAAGTTCGATACATCTTATAGTTAGGCGTAACGAACAGACGGTGAATGAGTTTACGTTTGCAGAGGGAAATCCAATCTTAATTGGACGCAGGTCCGATGTCCAGGTTGTTCTTACAGATAATGCCGTATCTCGTCAGCACGCAAAGATTTGCGCTGATGACGGCAAATGGGTGATAGAGGATTTGGATTCTGCAAATCGAACATTTCTTAACGGCCAGGCCGTTCATAAATCGCAACTCAAGCAGGGCGATATACTTACGATTGCCGATTTCTCTGTGATGGTCAATATTGCCAGCAAAATTGATAATATGAAATTATCCGCTGATGATACCGTAAGTCTCGAAGCCGCTTCACTTTCCACTCCGCGCGATGAAGTAATTGTGCGAAAACCCGATGCCTCCCACGCTCCCGCCTTAAGACTTGCCGCCAGAAGACTTACGGATTTTGCGCAAGCTATAGAATCTCTGGGTTCGGCAAATAATCTTGACGAGTTTGTGCAATCGCTATTAAAGCTTTCTGTGCAGCAGTTTACGGCATTTCGCGTTTGGTGCGGAATCAGAAGCGCCAACACTGGCCCAATCACTTTCCAGGCCGGCAAACGACGCGACGGCAAGCCGGTTCTTTTGACGGATATCAGGTTAGGGCCTAAAGTTACAGAAACTTTCGAACGCGGCCAATCTTTGGTTCTTCCGCAAGTTGCGGCAAAACTTGAAACAACCGAGCGAATCCGTTCCGCTATGATAGCAAGCATAAAACGCCCAAGTGGTTGTTTCGGCGTAATTTACATCGACAACGCAATGGTTCACCAGCATTATAGTCTTAGCGATTTGGATTATTTAATGATTCTCGCCATGCACACCGCTGCTGTATTAAAAAGCCATCTTTAAATCATACAGGAGTAAATAGTTATGCTTAAAAACATGATGTTTTTCCATTTCTATATTATCGCAATAGCATCTTTTTGTTTCGCTCTTCCCCAGAATCCTTTGCCCGCAATTGAAACACCGGATTTTTCAAATCTGATTTCTCAACCGGTTTTAAAAACAATTGAAAACAATAAAATTGTTATCATACAGGATGGCAACGAGTTAACAAAAAATCTAATTGGAATTGCTTCGCCGCCAAAGGAAAATTTAAAACAGATGGCAAATCAATTTGTGAATAATTTATTAAAAGGCGAAAACATTTTTGTCGTTGCTGACCTGAACGATTGTAATTCAGTAAGCGTTTACCGGTCTCCTGATGCAATGTTTATCAACGCAGAAATTATTCGGCAGGGCTATGGTTTAGCTTCTTCCGAACAAACCTTTAAACATGCGGAGCAGTTTAAACAATTTGAAATTTTCGCGAGACAAACAGCAAAAGGAATTTGGGGAGTTCAGGCAATTATCACAGCGGCAGTGCAGGACAGCAATAATATAAAATTATCTGATAATGACGAAACTACTGTTTATGTAACCAAATCAGGAACGAAGTATCATACAAAGGATTGCAGATTCCTAAGAAAAAGTTCCACACCCATAAAGCTCAGCGAGGCAAAAACAAAGTATTCTCCATGCAGCGTTTGCAAACCTCCGCAGTAATATTACCATTTAGTGAATTTAGAGGACGATACAGTTCGCCTGGTTTGCCTGCTTTAACAAGTCGAATAATACTTAACACGAATTTTAATATTTTATGCGCTTTTTATATTTTTTTACAACCGACATGAAGTTTAAAAACGTATATTGTATAGATAGTTTCAGACGCGTGTTTTACTGGAACAAGGCTTTAAAAATTAATAATAGGCTCTTGTTAATTGCTCGAAGGAGCAATCTGATGCATTCAGAAAGGAGGCACGGTTATGGAAAAGGCAAGGAAATTAGCTGACATACTTGAACGCGTAAGAGGGGGAGAAGACCCGGCCAAAATCAGGCAGCAGGCAAAGCAGTTGCTTGCGACACTTCGATTGAGCGACATTAGCAAAGCTCATAAATATCTTGTAGGTACGGGAATGTCTCTCGACCAGCTTCGCACTCTCGTTTATGCCTTTGCATCTATTCTCGGTGATCAATTTGCGCTGCTTAGAGCTAACCTTTCAGCCGACCATCCCATTCGCAGAGTTCTCGCTGAACACGAAATGTTCGAATGTTTTCTGGCAGACCTTGAAATTGCGAATATAATGATTCAGGACACAGATGAACTGACAGAACTCTCAAGTGAATTCAGAAGATTGCAGCATATAACAGAGCATCTGCAGGCAATTGATATTCATGACCAGCGTGAAGACGATTTGATTTTCCCCGTTCTTGAAAATTATCCGTGCAGAAGTATTTGCGTAGTTCTCAGCAAAGCACATTGGCGAATCAAAAATATGGTAGGCAATCTGACAATGGCCGTTAATAACTTCAGGCAGTTCGACCCGATACAATTCAAAATTCAAATCAACGCTCTTTCTTCAGCCATCGTGCCGATTATGCGGGAACATATTTTCCAGGAGGATAATATTTTGTATCCTGTTGCGATTGACTGTGTAAAAGATGACAGAGTATGGTGGCGGATAAAACAGCTAAGTGATGAAATGGGTTATTGTGGTTTTGATGCTCAGCCTTGCTGTTCATAAATTCTACCTCTTGCAGGGGGATGATGATAGTTGCCCTTTAATGGGCAGCCGGGAGGAATTAGGATATAGCTCCTCAAAGCATCGGGGAGCTTTTTTAATGCCAGCAAATCGCTTCGGCCGGCACATTCGCCAAATCGGGAGCGTAGAAATCGGCGCCCGGTATTTGAGCAGATGTGAAACTCGAAGTTATTCCCAGGCATTTACATCCTGCCGCCTTCGCCGCTTTAATTCCGCTAAGTGCATCCTCGATGACAAGGCAGTCTTTCGGATTTAAATCAATTCGCTTTGCAGCGAGCAGGAAAATTTCCGGGTCAGGTTTTTTATTTTTTACATCGTTGCCTGCCAGAACCGCATCGAATATTTCAGCAGGAATTTTTATTTCATCGAGGTTGCCTTTTACTTTTCTCCAGTCGGCGCTCGAAGCTACCGCGATTTTCTTATTCATCTTTCTGCATTTTGCAATAAATTCTCTTACTCCGTTAAGAGGCTCCAAATCGCCTTTGATTATCTCGAGATAAATATCATAAGTGCGTTTTTTCGCCTGTGGTAAATCCAGCGGGAAATTATATGTTTCCGCGACTCCGCCAAGGAATCTGTCTTCGCCTGTTCCCGTAAAAGGGTGAAAATCCTGCGGCAAAACGGTTAGACCTTTTTCAGCGAACATCTGCGAAGCGGCCTTTATAATAAAAGGCTCCGAATCGAGCAATACGCCATCCATATCAAATATGATTCCGTAAGGTAGTTGTGACATTTTACATCCTATAAAAGTAAGATATGATTTTAAATATTGAGACCAAACCCTCTAACCGATTGCTTTTTGAATATCATCCTTAATTTTTTTCTTTTTACCGGCCATATCAAATACGTTTATTCGTCTTCATCCTTGGTTTTATTTTCGCTCAATCGGTCAGCGCCTAACTGCCCGCACGCCGCTTTAACAGCTTGCCCGCGCCGAAATCTTATTATCGTTTCGAAACCCGCCTGCATAAGCATATCCTTGAATTCTTTTATCTGCTCACGCCTGGCAGGCTGGTAATCGGCGCCGGGATGAGGATTATATTCAATCAGGTTTACTCCAACTTTCAATGGCCTGATGTATTGAATTAGTTTTCTCGCCAAATCGAAACTGTCATTAACACCGTCAATCATACAATATTCAATCGTAATTCGCCGGCCGGTTGTTTCATTATAATATTTCATTGCCGACAGCAGTTCCTTGAGCGAATATTTATGAGCGGCAGGTACAATTTCTTTCCTTACCCCGTCATCCGCCGAGTGCAGCGATACCGCAAGCCGCGGAAAAACATCTTCATCCGCAAGTTTCCTGATTGCCTCCGGTATACCGACAGTTGAAATAGTCTGCCGTCTGAACCCGATTTGCTTTCCTATCTCAGTTGCGTTAATCCTCACCGCCCGCATAGTATTATCATAATTTTCCAGCGGCTCACCCATCCCCATATAGACAAGATTGTTCACCTTGCATCCGCTGTCAGCGCAAATCGCCGATACCTGGTCGATTATTTCACCCGCATCGAGATTCCTCTGGAAACCCAAAGCGCCCGTTGCGCAGAATTTACATCCAAGCCTGCATCCAACCTGCGTTGATACGCAAATTGTCTTTCTTCCGTTCTCATCCAGCAGTACAGATTCGATTTTATTTCCATCCGCCGTTTGAAAAAGATATTTCACAGTCCCGTCAGGGTCAACGAGCTTAGCTTCGATTTTGAGCTGTGTTATATAATAACCGTCATCGACGATTCTCTTCCGCATATCCTTAGACAGGGTAGTCATAAGATTAATATCGTTTAAGTTATGCTGGTGCAGATAGGTGAATATGTACTTGGAAAGGTATTCCTTGCCGCCATATTTGGCAACTATCGCTTTCAGTTCTTCCGGCGTCTTGTTTTTAAAATCTTTGTCCATCGGGATAATATACCCGCAAAGACGCCAAATTACAAGAGACTGGATTCTAAACTAATTGCTGCTGCTTTTTTCTCTATTACCTGTTTTCTTATCAAAGACGTAATAGTTTGGATCAATTCTTTTTCCATTTAAACCATATGCCACAAAAATAGCATCTTTTCCATTCATATCTGCAGGATGTGGATAATTAAAGGTTATCTCATATGAATTCATATCAGAGTGGTATACCGTTTTATCAAATATTCTCCGATACTCAGAATTTTCAAAAGTATCGAACATATTTACATCAACACTAATTGGATAACTTTTATGTTCATCATAATATTTATCTAAATATCGAAATATGCTCCACCTGAATGTTGCCATATCTTCAGAATATTTGCTCATTTTCCAATTGTCTTCTCGGATTATTTGAATTTTCGGGAATAGCAAGAGCAAGGAAATTAACAATCCAGCACTAACAAATAGAATTATAGTAAATAAACGTTTTTTAAGCATCATAGTATTACCTTATTATTTACATACAGCGCCTGAAACAATTTTCGAAAGAGTTTTGCATGTAGAACTACACATGCTAACCCGATTTTTACTGTTCCGCCAGCGAAATTTTCCTGCGGCTTATTACAAGATGGATACTTTGCACCGCTTGCAGGACTGTAACCGGCATTATACCTTTTGCCAACCCATGTTTCAAAGCCGTTGACAATTTACATATCACAAAAAATTCTACCGGCCGTGATACCGGCAATCAATATCTCGATTACACCGACGAAACCGACGTTGACAATCACACTGGCGTCCAATACGGCCGCGTTGCCGTTGGCTGTGACGAATTTGGCGGTCTTTCTGATTATGATGAAAACGGAATTATTAATTTTCTTGATTATCGCTTTTTATCGCAAAACTGGAACGAGGATGAAACAGACTACAGCATTGATGATCACAATGATATTGATATTTATGATTAGACATATTTCGCCGCCGAATGGCTTTGGCAGGATGAAACCGAAATGCTGATGATGTCTTATCCGAGCCGCGACAGTGATGGAGCGGGTAATTCAAAAATTTTATGATTTAATTCCTTCCACAACGATTACTGCTCGTCAGAACGAACTTGAAAAACTTAAAAATGAAAAATATTTCTCTTCAAAATGTTCACTGAGTTTAGCACCCGCACCTGTGGCGGGTGAATTTTGTGATTCGTATGAATCGCAAATACTTGATATTGAAATGTTAGTTGATTGGCTGGACGATCTTTGGCAGACCGATGAAGAAATTAGAAACTCAATGACAGAAGAAGAATTTTTGAATTTCAGAAATTCAATCAAAGAATCCGCCAAATAATATATTTAAGAATCTGTGTCCATCTGTGGCTGGTGGTAGTGATTAAAATAGTCTCGGCTTCCGAATCCACAACTATTCACTATTCGTTATTCACTCTTCACTAAAAACGAGATACACTTCACGAAGACGCGAGATGCGATTATTAAAGACCCTGAACCTCTATAGAAAACGCTTCATTTTGATATACTTTTCTCACCATTTTATCCAAAATCCCGTGCAAATACGTGCAATCCGAGGTTAATTTTTCAATTTTTAGCAAATTCGATGTAATTGCTTGTTTTTCAAGCAGTTATATTTTGCAATTCGTTCATAAGTCCTTTATTTACGTTGTTGCGGTATAGACATATCGTTATTTTTTAACCCCTTATTTTCAACGCAAAAATTAGGTTTTTCGCAATTCCGCGCAAGTCGTCGAAGCGAAGCGGAGACCCCCGAATCAATCAGAAAATTTTTACCTCGAAGAAAATTTTAGAGGGGGAGCGTCAAATTTTTTTGAATAAATTTTACTGTTCGTATTCTTGTGGTGATTGTTCTGGTATAATCCACAAGCACCTTATACTTTCAATCAGAAAACTTATTACCCCTGCCGGCATAATAAAGGTTTTTTGAGTTTGACATAATAGGTCTATTGAAAGTACAATTTTAAGTCTGATTTTTTTATGATTTTTTCTAATGGAGAAACTTGAGCTATGGATCCTAAGATATTTAAGGCCTATGACATACGTGGTATTTATCCCGACCAGTTAGATGAAGATGCCGCCTGGAAAATCGGCAATGCCGCCGCGACATTTTTACGTTCTCTGCTCCGCGGCTACGACCGCGGCCTTGCAAATAAACAAAGTTTATGCGTCGGCTGTGACATGCGTTCCCACAGCCCGTTGCTTGTTGAAGCGCTTAAACGCGGAATGAATGCAGCCGGTGCTAACGTTATAGATATCGGAATGATAGATACCCCTCAAATGTATTTTGCCATAAATCATTTAGGCACTTGCGGCGGCGTTCAGGTTACCGCTTCGCACAATCCCGCGAAGTATAACGGCTTTAAAATCTCAGGGTTAGAAGCAAAACCCGTTGGCGAAGATACCGGCCTAAAAGAGATTAAACACATAGCTACGGCACTATTACATACTTTGGGAACCGCCGATGGAACAGTTGAGAAAACCGATTTAACTAAGGCATATAAAGAACATATCTTAAAATTTCTTGATGGCAAAGTTAAACCTTTAAAAATCGTTATAGATGCGTCAAATGGCATGGCCGGTAAAATGGTTCCATTGATTTTTGAAGGTTTGGGAATCGAAATTATAAAGCTCAATTTCGAGCATAAGGGCGTGTTTAAGCATGAGCCTAACCCTCTTGTCGAAAGCAACTTAGAACAGCTCAAAAGCACAATCATAAAACGCAAAGCCAACGTCGGTATTTGTTTCGACGGCGACGCCGATAGATTAGTTATGATTGATGAAAAAGGCGAAACAATCGGATGCGATATCCTTACTGCGCTTATGGTTCCGTACTTTTTAAAGAAGGCCCCGGGTTCGGCTGTTGTTTACGATTTGCGAAGCAGTTGGGTCGTTCGTGAAGAAATATTAAAATATGGCGGAGTCCCCAGACGCGAACGAGTAGGCCATTCGTTTATGAAAAAGACTTTGCGAACCGCGAGAGCGATTTTCGGCGGCGAATTAAGCGGCCATTTTTATTATAGAGATAATTTCTTTGCGGATTCAGGTTTTATTACTTTTGTCCACATGATTAATATTTTGAGCGCGGCTGACAAGCCTGTCAGCGAACTTATAAAACCATTGAAAAGATATTTCTCGAGCGGAGAGATTAATTTCGCAGTCGAAGATAAACAAGCTATGATGACCGAATTAAAACGCAAATTTAGTCAGGGCGACGCCGACGATTTAGACGGCATTACGGTTCAGTTTAAGGATTGGTGGTTTAACTGCCGTCCGAGCAATACCGAACCGCTGCTGCGGCTAAACGTAGAAGCTAAAAATAAGGAACTGCTCGAAAAGCAATTCAAAGAAATAGAAAATATTCTGGGCAAACCCGTTGCCCATTAATGGGGAATTTTTAAAATGAGATTTTTCATTGTTTTTATTATATCGTTATCGGCTTTGTTTCTTGTCGGCTGCCAGACGAATCCAGTTACAGGCGAAACAGAATTTGTGATTATCAGTCCTGAACGTGAAAAGGAAATGGGCGCCGATTATGCCAAGGAAGTTGAAAAAGAACTTGGCAAGAGCGTACAAGATGTGCAACTTCAGAATTATATAAGCAGCGTCGGTCAAAGCGTTGCAAAAGTAAGCCACATGGCGGATTATGGATTTTCGTATAAAGCCATTGACCATAACTCTGTAAATGCGTTTGCGATTCCGGGAGGATATATATATATAACAACAGGTATGCTCAAGCAGATGAATAATGAAGCGCAGCTTGCGGCCGTGCTTGGCCACGAAACCGCACACGTTACCGCAAGGCATATTGCCAACCAGATGACACGGGATTTAATGATAAACCTTGGATTAACAGCGGCAAGTTATAGAGTTCCTACCACCGCATTGAGAGTGGCGGGAATTGTAGCACAGCTAGAGGGAATGTCGTTTACGAGAACTCAGGAAAGACAGGCGGACCAGGTAGGACTCGATTATTTGGTTAAAGCGGGGTATACGCCGAACGGTATGATTGAGACGATGGAAATATTGGAAAGGCAGAGCGAATCAAAGCCGATTGAATTTTTATCGACTCATCCAAGTCCTGAAAACAGAATAGAATTAATCAGAGAGAATATCTTCAATAATCGTTACAGTACCAGCGGGAAAGTAGGAGCAGAAGAATATTCGGCAAATGTTATAGAAAAGCTGAAGCAAATAAAACCGCAGCAGCAAAAGTAATGCCTCCAATCGTATGCAGAAGAATGGTATATTTACTTAAATTGGAATAACCTTGCTGGGATAGTTTTTCAGGATTACAGGCTTTAAAACAATTAATACATAAAAAACCTATCATTACAAATAATATCAATCGAACCATAAAATTTTCAATCATGAATAATGATAGAATTGTTACTACAAACAAAGCGGCTTTGTAAAGAATGGCTGCTTTTTTTATGCCTAATGTAACTACCAACGTTCTTTTATTGACTGCTTTATCAGCGAGGTAGTCGGGGAATTCGTTTGCGAAGATTACAAGGAAAATTAAAACCGCAACAAACAATGAAGGCAAAAGCGGCACTAAATCAATTAAGTCGGTCTGGATGTAATATGCTCCATAAACAGGCAGAATGCCGAAAAGAAAACCAATTGTAATTTCTCCTGCTGTGCGATAACCGAGTTTCAACGGCGGGGCAGTATAAAAAAATGCACCGAGCAAACCTATGATTCCAAGTGAAAGCACAAACAAACTTTTTGTAATTGCCAGTATAACAAGTCCCAATGCCGCGCCTGATGCAAAAAGTATCAGTGAGCCGATAAGGACTTCTTTTGGTGTCAGCAGGTTCTTTTGAATTATTTGAGCACCGCCAGAAAATGGGGTCGGGTTTTTGTTGAGCCAGTCATTTTTTGATTTGCTGTCGAAATAATCATTGGAAACGTTAGCACCCATTTGGAAAAAAGAAATAGAAAAAACAGCAAGCGAAAAAAGCACCAAATTAAATTCATGAGTATGTGACCATGCAAGAGCTGTACCAATTAATATAGGAATTACGCTTGCGGTACAGAATTGAAGTCTTACTTCTTTAAGCCAGATTAGAGCTTTTGAGTTCATGTATAATTTTCAATATATTTTTTTAAATGCGGCGGAAATTGCTGAATGCGTTTTTCTTTGCTGCCGCTTTCATAATCTGAAAATTCAAAACCTGGTGCGACAGTGCAGCCGAGCAGTGCGAATTTTCCGCCGGGTGTTAGCTTTGTTCCCTGCCAGATATTTTTTTCAACAACCACTTGTGGTTTTTGGTTTTTGAGAATATCTGTGCCGAGGATTTCTATTTTAATTTTACCATTATCAGAAATCTTGAGCATTTCGACCGCATCGCCGAGATAAAAATGAAATATTTCATCACTTTTTACGCGGTGCAGTTTTGAAAAACTGGTTGGCGTAATCAGATATAAAATTGCAGTTGAAAAGTTTCTTGGACCATCGTATCGATTTGGCAACCCGGAAATTTTTTCCGATGAACGATAGGTTTCGATATAATAGCCGCCTTCATCCGGCAAAGGCTTCATATTGAAATATTTAATTAGTTCATCGGCGGTCATAAAGTCGTTAATCTTCTTTTAGAACAACATCATCATATTCGAGTTCAAAACGCAATTTGTGTTTAGCTTCCTGTTGAGCGAGCGAATGAAAAAGCTTTTTAGCTTCGTGGTCTGCTGTCGCAGCGGCGAGGTCTGTGTAAAGCATATATGCAGCTTTTTCTTTCTTCATCGCCAGGGTCAGGATGTCCTGGTATTTCATATTTTCTGTGGGTTTGATATCGACTGCATAATCAGCAATTTTCAAATCGGGAACTTTATCCTGGCCGAGTTTAACTTTTTTGCCTTTTTTGAAATCTTCGAGAATTTTTCTGTGACCCTGTTCTTCAGAAGCGAAATTGAGAAGAACCTGTTTCATTTCCGGATTTTTCGCTTTCCCGGCAAGGCTGGTATAGAAATTATAAGCTTCAATTTCATTATCAATAGCAAAATCAAGAATTTCATCAATTATATTAATTTTTTCCATCTTTAATACCTCATAAAAATTATGTTTATCTAATTATAGATTAAAAAATATTAAAAGCAAGCGCGTGTAAAAACCTGCGCATTATTAAATTTTTTAAAAAATTCATCCTTATTTGACAAGCACTTAGAAGAATATGCCAAAATAATTTTATAACTCTTCATTAAATCTGCGCAAGTTAGCTGTAAGGATGGAAGCACACGTAAATCAGCTATTTGAGTCGGAGAAATTTTAATGGGTTTTGAATTTACAAATTTTAACAGCAGTAACATAAATGCAGATTTTGTGGATTGGCTTGTCGATGAGCAATGGGTAGATATGCAGAGGCATTTCGGGAGATTATGGGATTATTATCAAAATCCAATGTATTCGCCGGCAGGTATAACCGCGATTGACGGCAAATTAAATGAGTCTGCAAGGACTTACATTCAGGCGCAGGAAATGGGGCTGCCTGCGAGAATTACAGGTATTAAGAGAACGCAAATAAGCGGTTTGACGGGAGGCAAGGCTGTCGCAGATATAGAAAGGAAGGAAGTTGTAATTGAAAACGATATCGGCTGGCGAATCAATGCGATGGTGGATTTTCTGTTCGGCAAGGGGGTTGATATTGTCAGTAAAGCAGAAGATAAAAACAGGCGAATTGAAATTGATAAAATTATAAAACAGATATTCAACTCCAATGGAGGAGTAAGATTTTTTCAGGATATGGCAGTGCTCGGAGCTGTTTATGGCTTTGTGGACTGCATCATCAGGCCGGGGCAGAAGATGGTTGATTTCTGGCAAAACTCACTAACCCCCAACATGAAGTTGGGGGCTTCTGGAAACGACACCTCCTTTACCAAAGTTATGGAACTGGTTTCGGACTGCGGCCTGGAATTGATTGAAGCTCAAAGAGCACTGCCTATTCTCGATGAAAGAGACTTTCGGAAAATCAATTTTTATGTTCAGCATTTTATTGAACAGAAAAATGAAATTACGACAGAAGGCAACTTCCTGAGGAGATTACTTGCTCCTGAAAGCAGCATCGCGGCGCGGCGCACAGCGGCTGTTACTGAAATTATTTCTGCAAACTGGTGGCAGAGATATGAAGATAAACAACTTATAGCTGAGGGATCTAATATTGCAGAAATTGTACCTGTTGTTCATATCCAAAATGTCGCACAACCTTTGTATTACGAGGGAATTAGTGATGTGGAATCACTTATAGCGCTTCAGGATGAATTGAATACACGACTTAGCGATAGGGCAAGCAGGATAACATTCCAGGCATTTAAAATGTATCTTGCCAAGGGGATTGAAGGCGTTGAGAACAGAGCGGTATCGCCGGGCAGAATGTGGTGCACGGATAATCCCGAAGCAAGCATTGAACAATTCGGCGGAGACAGCAGCTCGCCGAGTGAGGATGCGCATATCGCTGAAATAAGGGAAGCTTTAGATAAATCGAGCGGAGTTACGCCGGTGGCGGCAGGAGTATTGAAAGAGAAACTTGGAAATTTAACCAGTGCGGTCGCTTTAAGGATGACGCTTATGGGAATGCTGGCGAAGACAGAACGGAAGCATTACGCATACGGTCAGGGGCTTAAAGAAATCGCGGCGATGGTGATGCATTTACTTGATGTGACAAAAATCTATCCCAATGCAAAAGGGGAAAGGGTGTTTGATGTGATTTTTCCAAGTCCGCTGCCGGAGAATATGCTTGAAAAATTAAATGAGGCGAAATTGAAACAGGAACTTGGAGTTCCACAAGAACAGATATTGAGAGAGCTTGGTTATGAGATGAAAAGTTAAAATAAATTCGAAATACTAAATTGAAATACGAAATAAATTCAAAACAATGAAAGGCAAATATTTTTATGAGTCAGAATGACACAGAAATTGAGGGTTCAGAAGAACAAGAGCAGCGGAGTGAAAAGCTTGTTGATGTAAGTGAAGCGATTCGTTATCGCAAAAGGGCACAGCTTGCCGAGCAGAAAAAAGCACTTCTTGAACAAGAACTTGCGGACAGAAAAAGCGAAGTTGAAAAACTTAACAAAAATCTGTCACAAATGAATGTTGAACGTCAGTTAATTGAAAAATTTGTTTCGGCAGGTGTTAAAGATTTGGATGCCGCATTAATCATCGGCAAGAGCAGAATCGAAAATGATTCGAAAATAACCGCACAGGATGTTGTTGAGCAATTGATAAAAGAGAAAGGTTATCTATTTAATGAAACTCAATCAGCGTTAGCGAGTGCAAAGACAAGCGGAGTCAAAGACAGGTTGTCCGGGACAACGGGTGCTCTTGAACGGGCGGCTAAAAAAGCTGCGAAAAGCGGTTCAAGAACGGATTTGCAGGAATACCTGCGAACGAGAAGGAATTTTGTCAGCCACTAAGGCACAAAGACACTAAGAGAATATTTATTAAGAAAGGATAAACTATGGCTTTTACAGGTAAAGCTACATACACGGCAGGTATAACGCTGCCAGAAATTGCGGAAGATGTTTCTGATATTGTCGGAATCATATCGCCGGTGGAGACATTTTTGCTGGATGCGATTGGCGATCCGATGCGCGAAGCAAAAAGTACATATCATGAATGGCTGGAAGATTCGCTTGTTCCAAATAAAGATTCAATAAGCGACAGCTCTATTAGTGATCCGGCCGGAGAGACGAGTTTTGATGTTGCCAATGGAGAAAGATTCAGAGTTGGCGACCAAATTCAAACGGCAGGGAGTGAAGAATTGATGCTGGTAACTGGTGTAACGGGCGACACAATTACAGTTGTTCGCGGTTACGCAGGCACGACTCCTGAAAATATTTCAAATGGCGAGGTGATTCATATCCTCGGCAATGCTGCACTCGAAGGAGATGACAAGCCGGCAGCGAGATTTACGAATCGGATTCGCTGTGGAAACTATACCCAGATTTTTACATCGAGTGTCGAAGTAAGCGGGACGAATATTGCCGCAAGTCATCTGGGAATTTCAAACGAAATGGATTATCAGAAATCCGAGAGGCTGCGTGAACTGATTCGAGATCTTGAAAATACCATTATTAATGGCGGTCAGCCTTCGGCAAATCCGCAAGGTTCAGGCACGGTACGCAGAAGTCTGAAAGGCATAATCCAGAGCATAGCAACGAATGTTTATCGTACGGGAGATGCGGGATTTCCGAGCGGAACCGGCCTTGATGAAGCAAAAATTAATTACGTGCTTCGTCAGATTTGGGAGAACAGCAGCGGAAATGTTGACCTGATTGTTGTCGGAGGTTATCAGAAACGAAAAATCAATTCGTTTTTGACTGCAAGCAGAAGTTTTGGGCCTGCTGATAATACTTACACCGATATGGTAAGCGTTTATGAAAGCGATTTCGGTGTTTGCAGGATAATCACAAGCAGATGGGTTCCGCAGGATGCGGTATTGCTGCTGGATTCTTCGCGTATCAGCGTGCTGCCAATGTCGGGCAGAAGTTTTCATTTCAAACCGCTTGCAAGCAGCGGCGATTATGAGTGCGGTCAGCTAATCGGCGAATACACACTCGAATTCAAAAATGAAGGTGCGCACGGGATTATCAGGGACCTTGCGATAAATTAATTGAATGAGGTTTGAATTTTTTCGGCCGGGTACGGGTATCTACAAAACATTGCGATTTAAAGGTTAGATAATCCGGCCCGGCTGATAAATTTTATAAAAATTCTGTGATTTTTTAAGCAGATGAGGCAAAGAAATGAATAGTTTTTCAAATGACGTTGATATTTTGAAATATGAACCGATTCTGTTCGGCGATTTGCATTTTGCCGGTCAAGAGCTAATAAGCGGCATCGGAGCTAATGTAAGCGGTTCTGTTTTAAATGCCCCTGGTGCAAATTTTATGAATAATCAAATTATAGCCGGGATGGTTGTGAACTTGCGCAGTGAGGACAGTTTAATTGACGATTGTTATGAAATAATATCTATCGATTCGGCGGCACAACTTACAGTTTCTATAATGAGGGCGGATGGGCAAGCAGAAATAATCCCTTTGAAAGATGCAGAAGATGTGAGCTATAAAATCTGCACATATCAGGCGCAAAGCAACGAAATATTCTTGCAGCTTACGCAGCATTTCGGATTGAGGCCAGGTGTTTCTGATGGGCAGTACAGTGTGGATGACATTCTTGATGTTTCAGTTTTGAGACAGGTTTCTGTTTATGGGATTTTGTCGGGTGTTTATGCGACACTTTCCGGAAAATCTGATGACAAAGAAAACTATTGGAAGAAAAGCCAGTATTACAGGGGGCTTTATGAAAAGGCTTTGCAGAGATGCAGAATAAGTTTTGATTTAGGTGACGACGGTATTGCTGATTCGGTTCGCAGCGGTTCAAGTGTCAGATTAATGAGGGATTAATTATGAAAGCTGCTATCGATGAAATACTTGTTGATGATGAAATTTTTGAGCTTGAGATTAAAAGCCAACAAAGAAAAGTTGTCCAAAGGTCTTCGATGGGGCTTGATGGGCAGATAAGTATCGATCTTGGGCTTCGCGGAAGAAAGCTAATTCAAAAAGGTGAATTGAAAGCTAAGAGCAAGGCTGAACTTCAAAAAAGAATAAATGAAATAAACGAAATGATCGATGGAGAACTGCATAGTTTAAAATGTCCGGATGGAAGAATATTCAATAATCTTTTGATTGATGAATTTTTAACTGGAACAATCGTGAATAGCGGGGCACATCAAAGCTGTAACTATCAGATTGTATACATACAGCAAGGCTAAAGCAATGTTATTAAGTGAAGTAAGTAAAGTTCGAGTGTACGCGCTGCCTGCGGGCGTGAGCGGGAGTGGAAAAGCAAATCAATTAGCTGGGTCGGCAATTGTAAAATGGAATTCAACATACACTAATATGCTGCATCAGGTTTATGTGAATGGGCGGTTCGCGGGAGTAACAGTTGGATGCACGCAGAGGATGATTATAGTGCCGCTTCCGCTTTCGCAAAAAACAGCGGTGAAGATTGAGGTGTTTGCGGTAGATTACCTAAACACTAATACAGATTATTCAGAGGTAATTCGCTCTGAACAAATACAAGCAGCAAGAATTAAAATAGAATTTCCAATGACAGATGAACTGCCGGTGGATGGAAACCTGGATATTTACTTTGAAGATAAAAAGCTAAACAAAGCAACTATTAAAATTCAAAATGAGTATTCAGAAAAGGGCGGATTTGGATTAAGCAGTTTTGGCAAAAGTGATTTTGGATATGACGGCAGCGCAGCAGTCGGATTCGGCAGAGGAAATTTTGGTTTAGGAGGTTTCGGCTTTGATGCAGAATTATTATGCTGGCAGAGCGAACAACTTAAAACAGGTACATACAAATTTGACATACGTATTTCGGATAGTATGGGCAATCACACAGATTTAATTGAAACGGAAACATTGACTGTAATTTCGCCTGCAACACCGGCGGAAAGGCTGACAGTGGAATCGTTCGACAAAAATAACGGCAAATTAATTTTAAAATCGGCTTAGGAGAATTAAAATGGCAGAAGTATATCCATCAGACAATGAGCTTTTGAATATCTTGAATGATGATGAGACTGGTGTGGAATTTATCACGACCGGCAAAGCACCCTATTATCTCGAATTTAGAAAGTTGCTTTACAGACTGATTCTTGCGACTAAAAGAGCGAATGACTTGCGGGTATTTGATGAGGGTGGATTGGATATTGGCGTTAAGAGCGGTAAATTTTGGGTAGGAACGACGCTTGTCGAGTATTCAGGGTCAAGCGGAAATACGCTGGCAGATGATAGAAGCAATATTTATGTCTATCTCGATGCGGCGGGGAATCTGATTATTAATGAGTATTCACAATTTCCGAATATGGAAACAACTCCTCACTTGAGACTGGCGATTGTAACAACAAGCGGCGGGGATATTACTTCGATAACAGATGCGAGATGCAGTTTCTATGTTCCGAGCGGAGTGTAACAATGGCAGATAAATTCGTATCATCGGCAGGACCAAAAGGAACGGGGGACGGCAGCAGTGAAGCAAATGCCTGGAGTTTGATGAATGCATTAACATATGCTGGAGCAGGTGATTATGTATGGATTAAAAACGATGGCGTGTATTATGGAACTTATGTAGTCGGGTGCAGCGGATCGTATACGGATAATACGCACATTTATTTTATTGGGTATAATAATGTCAATGATTGTGACCTGGTAAATCATATCAGCGATATGGATTATGGTAAAGGGTTCTGGGGAGGGCCATTGAATCCGGATGCCGCTAACTGCTGGGTGGATATTGACGGGCAGGGCGCGGCGACTCATGTTGTTTATCAATATCAAAAAAATAATGTTCACTGGCGGAATATATATTTTCATAATAATAACAAAACGGCATATAACTGCGTTTTTTATGCAAAGAATTGCAGCGGCGTTACTTTTACCAAATGTAAATTTACAGATGGATATATGAATTTGTGGGTCGATACAAATAGTACGAATTGCATGATTAAGTGCTGCTATTTCAGCGATTATGTTGCTTCAAATCTTGATATTGGCGGAGGAAGCTATCTTAATATTTTTTCGCATTGCGTTTTCAACGGCGGGCAGGCAAAGATGTACAGGTCGGTTGGATGCAACAGCATTTTTATTGGCGGTAATTATGGTATCGGTGCGTTCTATTATCAAAACATCGTCTTCAATAATACGATGTATAATCAAACCGCATATTGCCTTGGTTATGGGCACAATTCTTACGCCGGCGGCTTGATAGAATACAATAATATTTTTATACCAGCGGCGAAAAATATTCCTGCGTTTTACAGAAATGGTTACGGATCACTGGCTTATTCAGGTTATGGGTGTGCTTATTGTTTGGAAGAAAACTCTGTTCTTGACACACCTTACAGTGGTGAAAAAGGGCTTAATGTAAATCCTCAATTCGCTGATCCGGCAGGAAAAGATTTTAGAGTACGCAATCCGCTTGTTCTGCGCGGAGGTATGCCGGATTTTGCGGGAAATGCAAGTCAAATTGGAGCTGTTCTGCAAAAATATCAGTTCGCAAATCGGTCGAGAGCGGCGAACATGGCAAGATTATCAATTTTCAAATAGGAGGTTTCAAATGGCAAATTCAGCAATTGATATACCCTTTTACGTTGCGAAAGATGGAGCGCCTTTAATTGGAAGCGATGCTGAAATGAATTTCGATTCCCTGCAAACAATCAGCGGGGTAGATAAAATCGCTTTGGCTCCGGCAATAAGTGAAATCGGCGGCGGATGGTATAAGTTCAGCGTTGCGTTTGGGGCTGCTCCATTTGACCAGGGCGACCTTGTTGGAGCTATTGATGCGGATAAAAACGGTAACAACTCACTTGCGGCGGCAGAGAGATTCATACCTATCGAGGTGAGGCTTGATTTTTACGGCCTTATGCGAAGTGTTTATCTGATGACACAAAGTAAATTAACCGGAGACATGGAAATAAAAAATTCTGACGGCGATACAATATTGAAACTTGCTATTTCTGATAATGCAAATGAAATTCAAAGATCTGCGGTAAGTGAATAATGGAAGCGAAATTTTTTGATAGTATATACGGCGGAGATTCGGCTAACGGTGTTAAACTTTGTATGGGAATTACAGATGGTGATTTCTGGGCGAGGCCGACAGGTGTGCAGGTTTTATACAAAGGAACTGAAATTGACAATGTTGATTTCAGGGCTATTGTTGATTCGGCAAATATTGCTGAAGATAATTTTGAGATTATCTGCGGGCAGCCTTTGAGCAGATTTCTTTACATCGTAAGGCGGGTTAATTGCTGCGGTATCGAGGAAAAGACGGTCAATGCTGTTTTGCGAGTTGAGTTTGACAGCCAAGGCAATCTCATTGAATACGGCTGCAATAAGATTATTGATGTCTCTGCACATCAGGCCGATGGAGACAAAGTTTCGCTAAGATGGTTTTATCATGCGATTCATCAAGCGAAAAAAATAAAAAGCTTTTTCATTTACAGCGATAATGGTAACGGAACAATCGATTATCAAGATCCAATCGGGATAGTCGAATATACAGGATGCAAATTTTATCAGTTTATTACAAATTCGCTTTCAGGGAATCATTACAAGTTCTGTATACGAGCAGTTGCGGATGATTCTGTTTCAGAATTTTATAATGAAATTAAAATCGGGCTTAATAGACAATCACCTAACGAGGTTCAATTGATATGTCAAACAATGTAGAATTTTTTCAGCCTCAATGTGCAAAGCTCGCTGTCGGTCCGGCCATAGCGAGCGTCTATGTTGACGGAGTGTTTTGTGATTTTCTCAATGTGGAATCAATAACGATTGCTGCGGATCCTGATTTTAATAAAGCACAATTGAATTGCTCTATTAACAGCGACATAGAATGCGGGCGAAAGATTGTTATAAAAACCGTATATGACAGCGGAATCGGGATTACCCGGCCAGAGGAAATTACGGTATTCGCGGGATATATTGAACAAATTGAAATCGCAGAAACAACGAAGATTACAGCAAAAGATTATTCGTCAAAATTAAAAAGAAAAACTGTTTACGGCAGGAACATTTATTCAAGCGGTCAAACAATATTCATAGCTTCCGCTGAAACAGCTTTCAATCCCTCAGGCATAGCTAATTTATCGAAAGAATCCCACTTTTTCACGGCAGATGAGAATGATGCGAAGTTATTTAAATGCGCTGATGCGATATATTATCTTTTACAAACCTACATCCCGGCAGGAGAATTGGTCATTCCGACATTGGCAGAACTTGAGAGCCTGACAGAAAATTGCGGGATTATCGATGTCGATGTTACGGGGCTTAATCTTATTGACGCCATTTCAAGATGCTGCAAACAGGCAGGACTAAGATTTAAATTTGTGCCGACATATGGCGAGACTTCGGCAACAGAGACAATTGTGTTTTTCAGACCTGAAATTTGCAGGCAGGTTGAATTGAATTGTCAATGGCAGGGAGAGAAAATCGATATTTCGAAAACTAATATCTGTGAAGTTTCGCAAAAGAAAAATTATGCTGCGGTAAACAGGTATATCGTGCAAGGCGATTATAAAATATTTGAAGCCACTTTTGAACTGGTGAAAGGATGGGACCCATCGCTGGAAGCCAATGATTATGACAGATATTCCCCAATCACAAATGAAAACTTCAATGAAGTTCGGGATGTTTATCGCAAGTGGGTCTTGAACGAAGCGGGTGACTACAGCGCAAGTCCGTATAATCAGGGAGAGGCTTTTAATTTTTCGAATATTTTTGAAAACGCGAACTACATCCGCAAAAGAAGAAGATTTTTACCTGCGCTGGCATGCGGTCAGGACGGCAGTTCAATCGGTTATAATCTGGAAATGTCATATACTGATGGAAGTTACTGGTGGCCTTATATGAATTCGTTTAAGGTATTGCTTGACCAGTGCGGTATCTGGCTATCCACTGAACAACTTGATTCGGATATGTGGTTTGCGATTCTTAAAGGCGTATTGAAAGTAAGAATTACCGCTTCGGTTGCGGCGGATGAAAGAATAAATTTTGCCACGACAGACGGGGCTGTAAACTCAATTATCGATGTTGTTGATAGAGTCGTTACGCTGCCGAGGAGATTCAAATATCAGAAAGTATCGCCTTACAGCATTTTCAAAAATACAACAGCAAACGAAATAGACAATACAAACGCTCTTGTGGAATTTGCGAGAGGGCTGTGCGGTTCTTCTCGAAACGTAAACGAGCAGCTTGAAATCAAGACAATGATTTTATCGCCTTTCTTTGCTCCCGGTGACAGAATAACAGCAAGTCCCGACAGCAGAGATATTCTCAGCGTTTTGTACGATACCAGAAATATTTGTTATGTCGAAAAAGTTCATAACGATTATGCAAATCAGCAGACAAGCATTACGGCAGTGAAGAAAAGGAAAGCAATATGAGCGATGAGATAACCCAAAACGAACAGCAGCAGATGATGGAAAGATTATTGCGAAACGGTGAGCCGATGACCGAGAACGCATTTGTTACCTCGGCGGGCGGCAGAAACCCTGGTTTCGTTGCAAGAGTCATCAGTAAACACAACTATAATCATTACAACGTACGCGCGTGTGAATTAAGGTCGGCAGGTCTGTATCCAATCGCGGTCGGCGAAGAAGTGCGGGCGGTGAATGTTGCAGAGCCGTTTACTTCGCAGGGAACTCTGACGGCAGGCAAATACGTGATAATGTTCAAGATGGGCGAGTATTATTGTTTTTACGCTAACGCATAAAACAAATTTAAAATTGAAGATTGAAAATTTATGGAACTGCCTTCGGCAGGTTTTTTTATGAGCGATACACTAAAAAATAAATATTGGAATTTTAATAAGCAAATAGATTTATCTGTTTTGATTCAGCTTGTTTTTCTGGCGGCTTTAATTGTCGGAACGTGGGTCAATCTTCAGCAGCAGCTTTCGCTTTTGCAGCACGATATAACGAGCCTGCTGGAAACACAGAAAATCTTTCAGCAGCGAATCGAGGAGCTGACCAGAACAAGCATAACATACGAATACCGGCTGCGGTCGATAGAAAAATATATTCCGCAGGCCGATATCGAAAAAAGCAGAGATATGTAAAATTTATAAATACTTAATACCATGTGAAAAAATACTTAACCAATGCAGTTACATATTTGATTTTTGAAATTCAGTCGTTCATAAATTTCATGATTTTCCCGGCAAATTGCAATACTGACCTTTTTATTACAGCTTCTGATTACATCTATCAAATATTTATAGAACTCTAATTGATTTTCGAGTTTATATCTTAATTTTCCATCATTTGCTATATCTGTTAAACCAATGAATAAATCAGGATTGATTTTATAAGCATTTTTGGAAAGGCTAATATGACCTTTGAACATTCTCAACATGCCCATTGTAATACTTTCCGGCTCTGTATTAGAAAAGATTTTTTCAATTAGCGAACGATACTCATTTTTCCAATTTTCGCAAAGTATACCAGGGTCTATTCGGAATCGTATACGATAACCATGCTGCTGGCATTTTTTTGCTGAATTTATTCTTTCGTCGAGAGAAGCGGCTGCTAATTCGTAATCATCAATAATTTTTTGAGGGTTTAAACTCCATGAAACTACGACATTATTATTTGGTTCTAATGTCAAAAGGTTGTCTATGTTACTGCTTTTTGTGAGCATCATTAAAAAACTATTTTTTAAATTGCGGAAAAAAGGAACAAACATATTCGTGAGGTTCGTAATGTGGTCAAGAGCGAGACTGTCACGCATTTCGCCCAAATTATAACAGATTTTGTGCATATTACTGCTTGAAATTTTAGTTATCTGTTCGAACATTTAGAATAGTTGATATTAATTTTTATAAAAGCGCCATATTTCCTATAAACATAAGCAAGGTAGCAGTATATACAATTATAAGGACAACCATTTGAAACCGGAATTAATTTATAATACGGTAAACATTTCATGTTATCTCCAATGTTTCCGTCAAAATGATTTACAAAGGATGAGGCGGCACCAATCATAAGCACTTTTTTACTTTGAGCCAGAGATTGTGCCATTGAGAGATTGAAATAAAGAAGTTTCTGAGTTTTGATGATTTTAACCTCAACCGGTTGAAATGAATTTATGATTCTCTGGGCCTCGAAACTGTCACTAACTTTTTCCCAGAGATAAATTATTTCAGGTTTAAAGTTTTTTGCTGAATCCACATCTATTCTCCAAATATTATTAAAACCTAAATGAATTAAAATAGAAAGGAATTTTTGATGAATACTAAGATTATTTTGTCTGCAATTATTGTAATGTCTGTTGTGCTGGTAACGGGTTGTCAGTTTGCGTATGATTTCTGGCCTGCGGAGATTTCGCCGCTTGCGCTCAAATATGCGGGCAGGGACGTTAACAGTATTTGCTGGTACGAAAAAAATCTGCATACCGCCAACGAACTGAAAAGCGAGGTCATCGATGTTTACATCGGCGAAAGTCTCAAGCTCGAATACCTTGCCAATCTCAACAAGGAAAAATATCAGCAGGTTCTCGGTCTGCTCGATGTCTCAATAAAACAGGCGCAGAGCGACAGGCAAAGTATGATTGGAACAATCCAGCAACCGGGCTGGCTTCTCGCCGGTCTTTTGACATTGCTGCCGGTCGGGTCGTATATTGCAGGCTGGCGAACGCTTTGGCCGAATCATTATACCGAACAGGAAGTACAGGCAGAAATCGCAAAAGCCAAAACGCCTCGTCCGACCATTGCATAATTATTTTTTCTTTGTCGCAGGCAACAGCGACATGCCGAGAGCCAGAATTATAACTGTCGCAGGTTCGGGCACAACTTTGAGAAGAAACGCACGTTCAACGCCGTTGCGAATACCAACCCCGACGATTTGTCCATCGTTGTTAATATCGTAAGCGTATCGCAGCGACCATCCGCTTGAGGGGTCGATTAGTATGTTTAGGTCTATGGCTGTTGATGATTCGAACAGGCAGGCACGTGCAGCACCGCTTGCGTTTTCTGCGTAGCCGACGATTTGTCCGAGATTATTGTTTGCTATAGCAAGGCTGTAATTTCCGCCGAGCGTTCCAAAATCCGTATTTATTCCGCTGCCGTCGCTGTTGAAAATGCAGGCGTTGTAGAAACCATTTTCATTATCAGCACTGCCGACGATTTGACCGCCATCATTGATTGAGTATGCCCAGCTTCTTTTGTCGTAAAGCGGTATATTGCCGGTATCAGAAAATTTGCAGGCTATATCTGTTCCGCTTCCGTTTTGCTCGCTGCCGACGATTGTACCTGTAGAATTTATCGAAAGCGCCCAACTGTTATCACCGCCGAGAAAGCCGGTATTTGTGAAATTGTATGCCTCAGTTTCTCCGGCATCTCTGCCGCTTCTGCCGACTGTTGTTCCAGTATTATTGATTGCGACTGCCATACTGTTGGTGTTGTCGCTTAAAGAAGCAGGAGAAACACCGGCAGTGAAAGTGCAGGCTCGTCTGTCTGTGGTACTGTTTTGTGACCAGCCGACAATGGCACCATCATTATTAATTGCGTACGCGTAACTTGAGGTATAGCCGGTAAGTGTTCCGAGATTGTTTACGCTGCCATCGGTGTTGAATCTGCAGGCGATATAATTCCCGGAATCATCTTCTGCTCTGCCAACGACAACTCCGCTATCGTTGATACTGTATGCCCAGCTTTTTCCGCCATCGGAAAGTGAGCCAAGGTCGATGACATCATAGAGGGATGCTTGAGACAGACTTGATAAACAGAACATTGAAATAAGAATTAGAAATGACGGTCTCGATGTGCGCACAGACACAAATGGGAATTTCTTCATAACTTCTTCCACCTAAATAAACTACATTATTTAACTAACGTAGTTTTCTCCAGATTTGGCTGCATCTTGTCCAAAAGAACTCCCAAATGACGATAGTATTATACCATCTTTAGAATGTTTGTCAAGGTAATTTAGCTAAAATAAGGGATATTTTCGGACTACGGGATAAAAGATATTTTTTGGTTCTAATTTGTGCGAATGTTATCTTAGCAAGTTAAAAAGTCGATATTCATGTTGCGGTACATTTTAAGGTTCCATTATGCAGCAAAAAAGACAGCGGAAAATTCTTGTTATTGATGATAGTCAGGCGAACCTGATACTTTTGAGAGCACATCTCAACAGTATGGGACTTGTTGCGCTAATGGCTGACAACGCACTCGACGGAATTACCATAGCGGTCGAACAAAGGCCGGATGTTATTTTGCTTGATGTGATGATGCCGCAGATTGACGGCTTCGAAGCGTGCAGAAGATTGAAAGCCGATGTTCGCACATCGTCGATACCGATAATTTTCGTTTCCGCCAAAGACCAGGCTGAAGATAAAATAAGCGGCCTGAAGCTGGGCGCAATTGATTATGTTACAAAGCCATTCAACAAAGGCGAATTGCAGGCGCGTATAGGAATCGTTCTTCAAATGATGGAATTGCAGGAAAGACTTCTTCTGCTCGCCAATACCGATGAGCTTACGAGCCTTGCAAACCGCCGTCATTTCTTCCAGATACTCGACAGGGAACTTTTGCAGGCGAAGATTCGCGGCGGTTCTGTCGCGGTGATGATGTTCGACGTTGACCACTTTAAAAATATAAATGATACTTTCGGCCATCTCGCGGGCGATAAAATTCTCCAGCAGGTCGGAAAAATTCTAAGCGAAAATATTTATCCGATGGATATGGCTGCGCGTTACGGCGGCGAAGAGTTTATAGTGCTGATGCCGGGTATGCCGGTCGAAATCGCGACGCAAAGAGCGCAGAAACTTATTTCGCATATCGATAAAAATAATTGGGACGTCAACGGAAAACCTATTTCAGTTACGTGCAGTGCGGGCGTTGCCGCTTTCGATGGTGCAGACAGTACAGACCCTTATGAGCTGATTCGCAGAGCTGACGATGCTTTGTACGCTGCAAAGAATCGCGGCAGAAATTGCGTTGTGCCTTATAATATGTTGAAACCGCAGGAGATTCAGCATACCCATCAGAACGGCGACTTTATCGAATTGCAGAGCAAAATTTCTTCTCTCGCACAGCAGATACGCGAGCAGACGCTCGGCATAATTTCCGCTTTCACAAAAGCGATTATTGTAAAAGACCCGTATCTTGCCAGTCATATCGATAATGTAAAAGCATATTCATTTGAAATTGCCAGCAAGATGGAAGTGTCGCAGCAATTGATTGACCAGCTTCAGACTTCCGCGACTCTGCATGATTTGGGCAAAATCATTATCCCAAATAATATTCTGCACAAGACAACGCCTTTGAGCGATGAGGAAATGAGAATCGTTCAGCGTCATCCCATCGCAAGTGCTGAAATTCTTGCTCCGATTGGAATGTTCAGTCAGGAGATTGTAATAATCAGACATCATCACGAAAACTTCGACGGCACAGGTTATCCCAATGGCCTAATCGGGAAAAATATTCCGATTGGTTCGCGAATCCTTGCCGTTGCGAATGTTTTCGATGCGATAACTTCTTCAAAGCCGTGGAATCTCAATCCCAGGTCCGGAGAGGAAACCATGAAGGAAATAGAAAGTCTCGCCGGTTCACAGTTCGACCCGCAGGTAGTTTATGCTTTCAGGAAAGCATACGATGAAAATCAGGATGCCTGGCCTCTTTCACAAAAGCGGATGGAAATGCCTGCAGCCGCGAATTAGGCTGAAAATTTAAAAATTAAGCAATAAAAGCCTTGTTTAACTGATTTGATTGTCCTAAAATAGCCACCCTGATTTTACAAACATAAAAATTCATAAACCTATATTAGAAAGTAAGATATGGAAAATAAAAAATCTAATTGCCCGGGCAAGGCAAAATATCTTCAAGGCAAAAGGGTTCTCCCGCAGGCTATCAGCAAAGACTCTACTATTATATCTTTGATTGATAATCTCGATGCCTACAATGGCGGCAGGCTTCGTGCCGCCTGTCATCTTCTGCGGGACAGGTATTCGCAAGATGATGTTACTATTGGAGTTAGCCTCGCCGGCGCACTTACCCCAGCAGGGCTTGGACCATCGACAGTCATTCCGCTGATGAATCACGGTTTTATCGATTGGCTCGTCGCAACCGGCGCAAATATGTACCACGATATTCACTATGCCTTTAATCTGCCTATGTTTAGGGGCAGTCACACCGTCGATGACGTCGATTTACGGGCTAAGGGAATCACAAGAATTTACGATATTCTCTTCGATTATGAAGATGTTCTGATGGAAACAGACCGCCGGCTCAGAGCGATTCTTCTCAGGCCGGAATTCCAGAAAGAGATGGGAACACGTGAGTTCTATCACCTTCTGGGCAAAATACTTAGCGACCTTGAAGAAAAACACAATCTCGGCCAGGTCAGCATTTTGGCCGCCGCTTACAGGAATGGAATTCCGGTTTTCACCTCTTCGCCGGGCGATTCCACAATCGGTATGAATGTCGCAGGGTTGGAGTTACTCGCGGAATCACAGGGGCTTTTAGGCAAATTCAAACTAAAGATCAATCCGAGCATTGATGTAAACGATACAACAGCAATCGTACTCAATGCCAAGCGGTATGAAAAGGGCAAAACCGGCGTTATACTCATCGGCGGCGGAAGCCCGAAGAACTTTACGCTTCAAACAGAACCGCAGATTCAGGAAGTACTTATGATTCCTGAAGCCGGTCAGGATTACGATATAAATATCACAGATGCAAGGCCGGATACAGGCGGCCTTTCAGGTGCTCCGCCATCAGAAGCGGCAAGCTGGGGCAAAATTGACCCAACCAAACTGGAAGAGACGGTTACGGCATATCTCGATGTAACTTTAGCTTTCCCGATAATGGCAGCTTATGCTATACAATCAACTAAACCCAAGCGTTTAAAGAGGTTGTATGACAGAGGCGATGAGCTTCACAAGAAACTCATCGAGTCGTATCTCGAAAATAATAAGGAAGTCGATGCTTTAAGATCGATGATGCAAAAATTGGGAATGTAATTACCTCATAAAACAAAAAATAAGGACTTATGGCGTCTCAAAAACCATAAGTCCTTTTTATTTTACGATATTTTAAAATCGTCCATTCCACTAATTATTTGATTTATGCTTTAGCTCATCTATAATTCTTGTATACACTTAATTTATAAGGAGTCCAATGAGCGGGAAAAATATTTTTTTAATTGTTCTTGCGGTAATTGCAGTTGGCGGGATAGCCTTTTTAACAATTCAGGAAAAGCAAAAACCCAAAGGCAAAGCTCAATTAGTTTTGCAGCTTAAAAAAGGCGATCATCACGAATATAAAATTTCTCATATTCAGGAAACTATTCAAACATATAGAGACCAGATGTTCAAACTGGATACTATGGCAAATATTTCCATGGCTTTTGATGTTATCAGTGTTGATTCTAATGGAACAATGAATCTGCATTTCTATTATAAGGCTATTGCTATAGATGCAAATACTGGTTCGCAGCATATTGTTTATGACTCTTCGAAACCTGTTGTCGAAACTAACGATATTTTTTTGACGGCCATTGCAGATATTTACTCAACTGTTCTAAAAAATAAATTCGCGGTCAAGGTCAGTCAGGCAGGAGAGAAGGGTGAAATCGTCGGATTTGAAAGAGTGCAAAGCCTGATGAAAGAAAAAATACGGAAAGACGCGATGAAAGAAGTAAATGACGCCAATATGAGCGAAAGTGATAAAGAGGTTTTCACGAAATTAATAAAGGGAATGATGGAAATGGCGATAAAGCAGAGAACGGCTTTTTACAATAGTATATTCGCTTCGGTCGTAAACGATACGAAAGAAATGATAGACAGTCTTTTTATAAAATATCCAAGCTGGCAAGTGTCGTCAGGCAGTAAATGGTATGACAAGACACAATTTAATTTTGGAATTGTTGTAGATGCGAATAATACGTACATATTCAAACGAAAAGAAAATGGAACGGCGTATATCGATGTTATTTCAGATGTCGATATGGGTAAGAAATACAAGATTGCGGAAATAACGCAAAGAGAGACGGTAAAGAAATCCATTTCAGGTGTGAGGTCTGCGACTAACGCGGTTGATGAAGCAACAGGGCTGCTCCAAAAAAGCGAAGCGATAATAAAATTTTCGGGCAAACAGCATATCGAGACAGAGAAAACGATTTTGCCGCTGCGGCCGAATATGGATATACCGATACGAATCGAAGGCAGTACGATTATCGAACTGATTAAATAGGAATCTTATCGTTGCTGTTGATACCATTGCAAGTTGATGTTCCTCGTGAGAGACTACCGCTGGCGAACTGGCTGATAATCGTAGTGATTATCGGTTTCTTTGCCTGGCAGATTAATCAGGTAAAGACATATCATACGACCATATCCGATGAACTTAACCATATTGCATCAAATCAGAGCAGCCATGCATTCAAAATTAAAACTGACCTTTTCAAGGGATTCGTTTTAAAAGACTGGAATATGAGAGGTTTGCTTGGGCACATGTTTCTGCATGGCGGATGGATGCACATAATCGGCAACCTTCTGTTTTTATGGATTTTTGGAAACGCAGTCAGCGCAAAAATCGGGAATTTAAAATTTATGCTGATATATTTACTGCTTGGGATTGGTGCGGGGGCGGCTCATTTGTATTTTAAAGGCGGAGCATCTGTCGGGGCAAGCGGCGCGATAAATGGAATCGTAGGAATGTACCTTGTATTATTCCCGACCAATTCTATTTCCTGTTTGTTTGTTATAATACTGCCGATTTATTATGTCAAAGTGTTTGAAGTTTCAAGCTATGTAATGATTTTTTATTGGCTGATATTCGATATATTGGGCGCATTTATGGGTGGAGGCAATACGGCATACTATGCGCATCTCGGAGGATTTGCGGGCGGAGTTATAGTCGCGAGTTTATTGCTGCAAATGAAAATAGTTAAAATGTGCAATTATGAAAAATCTATCTTTCAGGTTTTTTCCAGACAGCCGGTAAAAGAAGAATATAAAACATTATTATACAATCGTGTACCTGCGAACGATTACGCAACTAATGGTAAAACTCAAAACGAAAGTAAAACATCCGCAGCAGCAAATGACGAATTTATACGTGTTAAATGCGAGTGCGGAATGAAATGCAAGATCTCGGCGCAATTTTCAGGAAGAATGGCAAAATGTCCGCGATGCCGGCAGCCGGTACGAATTCCGTAACTTAATTTATTGACTTACTGGGCCGGGGACAAATGACGCGTTGACAGCGCCTTTATCGACCATGTTCTTGAGCATCATAACTATTTCAGAATATGGAACGCCGAGGCCGGGACGTTTTTTATCGTCTTTCGGTGAAGGCGGATCTCCGAGAAGTTTTATAATGTCAGCAATTCTGGTCGAGCATTTCAACGGGCCCATAAGACCGCCGGTCAGCGGATGCTTTCTCAAAATTGAGACTCGCTCATCGGTCGGTTCGGAATTGATAATGATGTTGCCGTCTTCGGATTCGATGTAAATACCCTTTTCGCAGTCAACCGGCGCACCGAAGAGTACAATTCCGGGTTCCTGCTTGCGTGAAGCAAAAATTATTTTCGGGCCTGGAGTAATGATTTGGTCGATGAAGAAGTCTTCGGCGATAATCGAGCGAAGAATCGATGCATCGTTGTGCATGCGCAAGTATGAATAGGCGGTGTACCTTACATCAAAATTGCTGTCGCCGACAAGTCTGTTCATCAAAGCGACGGCATTATTTTTTGAAGCGAATTCGCCTATGTTAACGATAGCCTGCATACGCAGAGGTGAATCTGTATTTTGAGCGAAATCCCGCATAACTTTCAGGCCTCTATCGTCGCCCAAGGCGATAAAATTAGATGCGACGGTAAATTTTATCTCTATATCGTTTGAATCAAGCAGCGGGAGCAATTTATCGATTGTTGGTTTGCCAATTGCCAGTAGAGAGACTTGAGGTTTGCTTTTATCGGAAACTGTTTTAAGCTCATCGACAAGCTGATTAATGCGCTGCTCTTCAAGCGATGCATTGGAGGCGATGTATAACGATTTTACAAGCATAATGAATCTTGATTTTTTGTTTTGGTAGAACTGCGGGACAATAACATTGATAACGCTTTCGGAAACGGCGTTAGCGACATCCTTTCCGAAACGCTGGTTGATTCGGTTCCTGATGTAAGCAGCGGCTTTAAAGTCTGGTTTGTAAAGAGCAAGTGTTATCTGGTAATCTTCGATAACTTTTCCGCCGCCAAGAATTAGACCGTTTGTTGGGGACGTTTTGGAATCGGGCATATTATCGGTATAAATCGGACCTGCCGCATAAGCGAGCGTTCTTGAAGATTCGAGTGTCTCTTCAACGCGTGTGACGAATTTTAAATCGGTTGTATAGAGACGGCCGCCCGCCAGAGAAGTTGTCTGTGTGCCGGGCAGAGGTTTGACGGTAATATCGAAAGCCTCGTATTTGGACGCGGCGGCTGGTATCACACCTTCCACGGTTACTACGGCCGTGTCGATACTGTTAATCATTACATCGGGATTGATAAGGTCTTTTCTGCCAACCTGTGTCATTATATACTTGCGCAAATAATCGCGCATATCAGGCGGGCATTCTGAAGACCCAGTTCCGCCCAGGCCTACAACCAGGCCGATACCTTTTACGTTAATGGGTCTAAGCGAGACAATCTCAGCGAGGTCGCCGACTGTTCTGTCGAGTTTGACAGGCTCGGCATCTTTAACGCTTTTATCGTCTTTAGATTTGCTCTTCTTTTTGGCAGCTTCGCAGAAAGAAACACAAATCAATAGAAGGCCAATGATTAAAATCGAAACTTTCCATGTTTTCATAATCGTCCGGTCCCAATTAATATTAATTTATTTGTTAAAATCATATTTAGTATAGGCTTAAGAGTCAAGAGGTTAAATAAAAAACTGGTGTTAATTGATTTTTGTTGATTCGAAAGAAGTAGAAAACTATTATAACAAGCCAAGGAAGCAGGAAGTTGTCGATAAAAGAAACCATAAACGATACAATACTTGTCGGAATCGACGAAGCAGGACTTGGGCCTATTTTGGGGCCTTTGGTCGTGTCTGGTGCTGCTTTTAGTGTGCCGGCAGCGAAAATAAGTGATGATTTTTGGGAACTTCTGGCGGATAGTGTTTCATCGAACAAGAAAAATCTGGCAGGCAGAATCCTTGTCTGTGACAGCAAAAAGGCATATACACCGGCGAACGGAATAGCATTTCTCGAAAAAACGGTGTTGACATTTCTTAAGTATTTTTCCCGAATACCCCAAACTGCCGGGGAACTTGCGGATTTGCTCTGCGCGGACAGTAAGCAAAAAATTCTCGAATGCCCGTGGTATAAAAACATAGATAGTCAGAAAATAAAATTCAATGCTGATGAGATTTCCATATCGGCGGGGGTGCTGAAAAAAAATCTTGAACAGAATGGAATCGCACTGACATATTTGAAAAGTTTTTGTCTCGATGCGGGATGCTATAACGAGTTAATCGAAAAAGTGAGGAATAAATCGAGCGTTGTTTTTAATCTTGTATGCAGACTTATCAGTGAGATTATCAAAAACGGTTATTGGAATTATCATTTCGTAATTGACAGGCAGGGCGGGCGGATGAGATATGCTCAGAATCTGCGGACGATGTTTCCGCAAATGGATCTGAAGATTTTAAAGGAAGAGGAAAATATCAGCAGCTATCAACTTTCGTCGGCAAATAGAAATATCACAATGGATTTCGCGGTAAAGGCGGATGATTATTTTCTTCCGGTATGCCTTGCGTCGATGGCGTGCAAATATCTGCGCGAGCAGCTTATGATATCTCACAACAATTATTTCATTGAAAAGTGCGCGGATTTAAAACCAACAGCCGGTTATTGGACGGATGGGAAAAGATTTTTAAACGATTTAAAAGCGATCGCGCCTCATATACAATATAATCCGGCGCAATTGATTAGAAGCAGATGAGATAATAATTTTTAATTTTATCTTTAAATTAGTACTACCAAAAATCCATTTTAGAATTTGCACGTAACTGCATTTATAAATTTTCTATAACATCGTACCAATGTGACGCAAATATGCAAAAATCATTAAAATCAACTTTCCTGTCATAATTTAAATCTGTCTCATAGCAAAATCCGGACGATTCACAATCACCCGCAAGCCATTGGTGAGTGAATAAATTCAAATCATAGTTAGCAATGCTGCCGTTATGATCCAAGTCGCCTGTAATATGTTCTGTCCATCCCCATCTGCCTAAATAAGCCGAAGTCTGCCCTCCGGCGTTAGTAAAACTCCCTGCTGCGATTAATTTTCCATAGTGCACAGTCAAAGCACGAACGCTGCCGTCTGTTCCTGTTCCAAGTGTCTGCCAGCTTGCACCATCCCAATAAGCAATGTAATTATTGAAATATCCTCCGGCTATTAAATTACCATTATAAATTGTCAAAGCATAAACGCTGCTATTCAAACCGCTTCCAAGATTTTGCCAGACAGTGCCATTCCATGCCGCAACATGATTAGCCGCGACTCCTCCTGCGCTCGTGAAACTACCGCCGGCTATTAGATATCCATCGTAAACACATAACGAATCGACATAACCTGGAGTATTCATACCTCCACCCAAATCCTGCCAGCTTGTGCCATCCCAGCTTGCAATGTACTTTACCGCAATCCCGCCTGCGGACCCAATTGAACCTGCTGCGATTAATTTGCCATCATAGACAGCAAGTTTGTGGTAAGCGCGAAAACCGGTTAATCCTTTTCCTAAAGATTCCCAGTTCGTACCATTCCATTGTGCAATTTCATTTACATCAACTCCGCCAGCCGATTTGAAATTTCCTGCTGCTATTAGCTTGTCGTTATAGACGGCAAGACCTGTTACAATGCCGCTCATTCCATTCCCCAAATTATTCCAATTTGTCCCATCCCATGATGCGATACGATTTGCTGTGATGTTCCCCGCCTTAGTAAACGAACCTCCTGCGATTAGCTCTCCATTATATACAGTCAAAGCATAGATGTTGCCATTCATGCCATAGCCCAATGATTCCCAGTCAATACCATTCCAACCGGCAATATAATTGACTGGTACATTGCTTGCAGTAATGAAATTACCGGCCGCTATCAATTGTCCTTTGTAAACAGTAGCACAATTAATGTAACTATTAAAACCGCCTTCCGACGGATAACCTACACTGTTCCAGCTAACTGCGTTCCAGCTTGCTATGCAATTCACAGGACTATCACCTGCACTGCTAAAATATCCTGCGGCAATCAGCTCGCCATTATAAATTGTCAATGCTGAAATATTGCCGTTAGCGCCTGAACCTAATGTGTTCCAACTTGTCCCATCCCAGCATGCGATATGATTGGCAGATGTTTCTCCGACCGATGAAAAATTCCCTGCTGCAATCAATTTGCCATCATATACACCCATTGCTGATACATTGGCATTTGTACCATTTTCCATCGCTTGCCAGTTTGAGCCATCCCAGCGCGCAACGTTATTTGCCTCGTTCCCTCCTGCTATTGTGAAAACACCTCCTGCTATTATTTGATTGTCATAGACAGTCAATGCTTTAACCGTTGGATATGAACCCCCTTCGATTCCGCCGCTTATTGCCTGCCATGCGGTGCCATTCCAACTGGCGACACATTTTGCTGGAACGCCTCCGGCAGTTGTGAAATCTCCACCGGCAATTAATTTACCATTATAAACTGCAAAAGCGTAAACACTGCTATTCATTCCGCCGCCAAGCGTTTGCCAGCTTGTACCATTCCAATAACCTATATAATTTGGTGTTGAATCATACCAGGTAGAAAAACTTCCACCCGCTATTAATTCGCCATTGTAAACAGTAAGTGCATATACGGTAGAATCTATTTCAGTGCCCAATGGCTGCCATGTTGAACCATTCCATATCGTGACATTGCGAGCAGAAACTCCTCCAGCAGTTGTAAAATATCCTCCCGCAACTAATTGACCATTATAAACGGTTAATGCATAAACAGTATTATTCATCCCCGTACCTAATGGCTGCCAATTTATTCCATTCCATGCAGCAATTCGGTTGCATGCGACATTCCCTGCATTGGTAAAATTGCCGCCGATAACGAGTAATGAGGCCGCAGGTCCTCCACCATCCGGGTCCCACATTGTTGCGCAGTAAACTGTTCCGTTAATGCCATTAACCATCTCCCCACTAAGCCAGTTTGGATTTGCACTTTGCGCAATAGTACCGGTTTTTAAAATAAAGAAAACATATAGAAATGTTTTAGACCAAAAAGTTGTGTCCATGCTTCTAACTCCTACAATTTAGAATTTGTATCAAATTAATTATAAATTATTAATATTATTTGTCCACAAAATTATAACATAATCTCTTCTTACCGAGGGCTAAATGAAATTGATGAGAAAGGGATGTGAAAAATGGATTTGAACATTAAAAGTAATCGTGTTGCCTATTTCAATATAATCCCGCTCAATTGATTCACAGCAGATAATTAGATTTTTCGCATGAGGCCGACAACGATGCCGGCGATTGTACAGTTTTGCGTGTAGATAGGCTCGTAAGCGGGGTTTGATGGTTCGAGGCGGATCCTGTCGGATTCTTTGAAGAATCTTTTCACAGTTGCGTTTTCGTTATCGACAATTGCAGCGACGATTTTGCCATTTTGAGCGTTTTGCGATTTTTTGCAGACGACGAAATCACCATCGAATATGCCGTCACCTGTCATACTGTCGCCCTGAACTTTCAGAGCGAACGTATCTTCATCAGAACCAAATTGAGACTGCATGGAAATTCGTTCGACGTTTTCAATCGCTTCAATCGGCAAACCCGCGGCAATTCTGCCGAGAACGGCGATGCCGTCGGAAGATTCTGCCGCAGAGGTGTCTTCAATTGCGGCTTCTTTAAGCAACTTTAATGCTTTGCTGGTGAGATTCAAAGAGCGAGCCTTGCCAGGGTCTGCTGAAAGAAGGCCTTTTTCTTTTAAGCCTGCGATGTGCTCGAATACCGTTGTTCTGCTTGTCCCCAAGAGGTCGGCAAGTTCCTGAAGCGTTATCGAATAACATCGGTTCTGGCGTGAGCTGTCGACCAGTTTCAAGACCTGAAACTGACGCGGGGTTAAGGTCATTTGATTTATCAAACTCATTTTCTACCTCCATGTACTCAGGCAATTGTGCGTTTTGAATTGCAGAGTTGATTTTTTCGAGCGTGGAATTTTGCAGCAATTCCTCATTAATTACCGTGTCAAGCATCTTTGAGATGGTTTCAAGCACCGAGCCGATCGGTTTGCGAGATGCTTTTGACATGTTTTTGCCGGGCCAGTTGTTTACATATTGGCCTCCGGGGCCAAAACGGCAGAGCGGCATATTCTGGTCGTTACTGAATCTTTCGTTTTTGTCCATTTTTCACATCCTTGTCTTCTTGTTTTTCTTTTTTTATCCAAAGTCATATCGGCAAAGGCGAATCATTTACCCTAACAAAAACCGAACAAAAATAAAAAATATTGAGAATCGCTTTTGGCGTTCTGAAAACACGATTTTATATCGGACTAAAACGAAAAAATGTTATTTAAGATTTAAAAGGGCTGAAAAGTTGGCTGAATTTCGTTTTAGGGATTGAATGAGTTTGGATCATAAATACAATTTACAAATTCATTGCTGACAATGATCTGGTAATCTTTGGGGTTGTTGGGGTCTTCTATGGAGAAATCGAGGCGATGTTCTATAGGAGGATTATTACGCTGTACGAAGCATCGCAGATTGAAATAACTTGCTGTTCGTTTTGGAACATAAAAATGAGCAACGCCATTAGCATCGGTATTGACCGGCAGGTCTCCGGCGATTCTGACGGGGACGCCGTCAAGCGGAAGATTTTTTGAATCGAGAACCTTGAGAGTTATCTGTACCATTGCTTTTTCGATTGCGGGCAGGGAAATGCTACCAAGACTAAAAATCTCGCCTTGGGCCAAATTGATTATATTGTTTATATAACGAGGAGCTAAAGTTTTGCTGTCTTCCAGAGAAGGTTCGTAGAAAACTTTGATGTCGGCTTGTGCAGGGATTTCCATTGACCATGTGTTGCGGATATAGCCGTGTTCATCGGTTTTTTTCCATTTGGTAGAGCTGATTCTGTATTTCATATCATCTGCCCACTGCGGTTTTGTTTCTTCAACGAATCTCCATTTGGGGTTGACAATAAGCGATTTCTCCCAGCGAAAATCAGCTACAACGATAGCAGAGGGAAAGAGCTTTATGTCTTCGAGATAAACGGGCTTTCCTTCGATGGGCTGCGAATTTGAGCTATTTCGCGGAATTTCTGCAAGCATGAAGTCCTGTTGAATAACGTAATCAGGACGATCGGTGGGATTTGGAATTTTTACAAAAGTATAATAGCCATCATAATCAGTTGCAGCAGCTTCAGATGCGACATAAACTTTTTGGATAATATTCAAAGCCTGTTTTGAATTAGGATGAGAAGATAATCTATTTAATTGAGTCCAATCTTGTTTAGAAAGCCGCCCTGTTTGTACTTCGACGGCGTTTAGAAGTATATATGCTCCTCTGATCGGGTCGCCGGTGATTCCATTTATTACCCGCCCCTTGTATGTAACTTTAGCGGGCAAAGAGAAGATAATAGTTTCCGGAGAATTAGCGTTTATTTCAACTGGGTCGAAAATGGCTGACCAGCCAATGATTTGTACGTAGTATGTTCCATACGGAAGCTGCTGCATTTCCATAAGCTGTTTATATTTGAGCCTGATGGTTTGCTGACTGGGACGTTCGATTCTTATATCAGCATAAGATAAAATGTTCGGATCGAAAGGTGTGTATTTGTCCTTCATGAAAAGAAGATTATGTTTTCTTCCCGATTTTTTCTCGAGGGTAATTTCCACATCTTTGGCGTTTGCGATTCGGCCGTCATAGGGCAGAAAGTTTGAATTTTCGGGGGGTTCAATTCGGATTTGGAACAGAGAATTAAAGGGAATCAGATCATTTTGCTGGAGGCTGGTTGTCTGACCGATGGGCATATACAGTTGGAAGTAACCATCTTTATCGGTGATTACAGCGATCTTGTCGGACCATTGTTTAGGGTAAGCTCCGCCACTGCCGGGGGTTTCAATGTAAGTGCAATAAATGCGGGTATTTTCAATGGGGTTTCCGTTTGCGTCAATTACTCTGCCGCCGATAGCGCGGTCTGCCGCATCAGAATCGTTTTTAACGAGAGGCAGATAATAATCTGTATGAAGAACATCATCAGCGCAAATGTGTCTTACAACGGCTTTGCCGTAATCTGGATGCGAAAAAATGTATTCGAGAAAGGGCATTGGTGATTGGTCGCTTTTAAATATTCCATTTGATTTGATGTGCTCACGGAAAGTTTTAGAGCCAGTTGGTTCCCAGCTGTAAACGTCGAAATCAGATTCGAGTAAAGGATTCCCGAGCGCATCTTTAATCTCCCAAGTCCAGACTTTAGTTTCTGGGTTTTGAGCAGCCACAAAGGCTGATGATAAAAAAAAGACGAAAAAGATAACCATCCGAGAATATTTCATAGGGTATTTCCTTCTTGTAGATGGATTATATGAAATGAATTATGTTTTTTCAAACAATAAAAAAACAGAGGCTGTCGCAAAGTGGCTAAAAAAAACCGCAAATTGGCGGCGCAGGAAAATGTTTTTCACAGTAACTTGAGTCTCAGAGATTATTCGACAGGGAAGAACATCGTGATAACGGGAGTTGCAGTAAGAAATTAATGTGCAAATTTTTAAAGGAGTGGAATATGTCCAACACGAAAATCAAATCAGTAGTTTTGTTTTTAGCTGTGATAATGGTTCTATCGGGAACACCGTTAAACGCGGCGAGATTGGCGGAGGGAGAATACGCAATTGTAAACGGCAGCTTTGAGAATTCCAATTCTTTCGACACGGCGGGGTGGGCATCGTGGCTTGGTGACGCAGAAAACACAATAACAATAAACACAGACCCCAACAAATCATATTACGGAAACAACAGTGCGAAATTGTATTCCAATGCTTTCAATACCGTAATATTTCAGGAAATCAATGTTGTCAGCAGCGGTGAAGGGCCGAAAGTCGGAGATGCTGTAGAAGGCGGCGTATGGGTAATGTTCGACTCCGAAGCGGCAAGCGATGTAAACGGACAAGTATTGCTTCAGGTTAAATATGTTGTCGGTTCTACGCCAACGGTAATTACAACATCGGCAGATATTCAAAATAAACAGGCAAATAAATGGTATTACCTTTTAACTGAAACAGACGAACTAAGCAACGGCAGACAAATTCCGGCAGGAGCCGAGAAGATCCAGATAGTCATAGATTCGAGGGTACTCGGCACAGTGTACGTGGATTTTGCGCAATGCGGCAAAATCGGTTCGATAACAGGAAATCCGTCGAAGTTGGCGATAGTTGAATATCAAACGTGGTTTGGCGAGCCGGATTATCTGCCGGACTGGAGAAGATTTACTGATGTGAATTATACGGGATTCACAGATTATAATAATCATCATTGGAAACACTGGGATTGGGGCTGGATTCCTGACGAAGGATATAACAGTGATCCGGGTTTACATAAACAAATCGGAATCAAAAACGGGTGCAGCTATACATTTCTAAACAGCAGTTTTGAAGACGCTAATTACGGCGACGCAAATTATCCCGGCTGGAGAAGATGGTCACCAACAGCACAGGGAAACATCAGGACAAATGAAAAGGCTTACGACGGCAGTTATTCGATAAAATATACCAATCCTGTCGCTGGCGTGAATGAATGCACGATGTGGCAGTGGATAGAGTGTAAAGATGTTGCGCATCCTCAAGACGATGCACCAAATGAAAAAGAAATGGTATATGCTTCCGTATGGGTGAATTTCGGTGATATTAACGATGTTAATTTCGCGGGAGGAAATTTCTGGATACAGGTGCGTGCATATCACGATCCGGATTATAACCCAAATACCAACAACAACGAATGGCAGCTAATCGCAAAATCCTACGAACATATATCTCCGGAATATCTTAGAGAAAACGCAAATGCGGCGGGATGGGTGCAGATAAAAACTCGGCCTGTAAACAAATCGGTAATACCCTGGTGGACGCACGGTTTGGAAGTCGCAGTAAGGTTTTATTATGCTGGCACGGTTTATATAGACAAGGTTGAAGTTGGTGAAGCGGAGTACTCGAATGTAGAGCGTCAAATCGCGAGCGCAAAAACACCGTTTATTGGGCCTTATGATTCCAACAGCGATGATGTTATCTCGTACCATCTTGATATATGTAAAGCAATGCTGCTGGATGCGATGCTCATAAATTATTACGGGCATCAGTACGGCCAGGAAATTTATCAAACAATCGTATTTGGGAAAATCGCAAACCAGGCGGAAGATAAAGATTTGAAAGTTTGCGTTTTTTACGAGCCGAAAGTACATTTAAAACAATGGGGCGATGTAAATTATCACAATCTTATGACAAACGTATCTGAAATGAACGCTGTTGATACAGTGAAGGTAAATGCTTATATAGATGATGTTACGGAATACAACAGTATTACGGAAATCAGCGATATAAATCTTGTCAAACATTATATCAAAATGGCTGCGATTCAGGACGATATAAAATACGTGCTGGATAACTGGAGCAGTAGAAAATCTTATCTGTCGTACAGAGGGAAACCTGTTGTCGGCGTGTTCGGTCTTTATGCGTCGAAATACGATGATAATATGGTCGAGCAGGATTGGGCGGATATATACGCAAACCTGACACAAAATGACGCATCATATAAATTTATTCTTATAGGTGATACAGTTCCGGACTGGCCGGATTTGTCGACATGGTTTTATCCGTTTACAGGTATGATGAATTGGTATCTTGTTGATGACATTGTGCGAGACAGGATGAATCCAACTCAACAGGATATTTTTGAAAGGTCAAGAGACATTGTAAACGGCAGGACGGTTGATTGGGCGGCAGGCGGCGCCAGAAGGTTTGCAATAGGTCTGACTTATCCTCAGTTTAATGATGAAGGAGTTGGAGCATGGGGGCCGGTATGGACTTGCAAGGACCAGTTCGACAACGATGTTTACAGATATTATGTAAACAGAACACCTGTATGGAATGGAGATTTCTACAGGAAAAATAATGAAGGTCTTTTGGCAAACGTAGAAGCTATTGACTGGCTTGTTATCGCTACGTTTAACGATTGGAATGAAGGCAGTTCAATCGAGCCGTCAATTGAAGATGGATTTTTATATCCGATTCTTACACAGGAATTGATTGAAGATTTTAAAGGCATAGCGGAAGTGCCGAATGATTCAATACAGATAATCGCTGAAAAGTACACGAACACACGCGTAAAGATGGATGTCGATGCAAACATAGAAAAACAGCAAGGCGATTCTGCTGAAATGAAAACATATTACAAACTGCTTATTTATCAATTCGACAGCCTGGGGAATTACCTTGGTGAATTGACGCTTGTTGACTGGCGTTGTGATGCCGGCAGTTTCAATTCCAATTTCGCAGGACATCATGCGAACCTTGCTCTTTACGAACCATGTATAAGGCTTTCAACACAAACAGGAAAAGGCTGGGTGAAATTTGACGGCCTTAGCGAGGGAGCGTGGACGGAGACTTTTGACAGTGTAAGCAACTGGCTTGCGTTTGAAGGCGTAACCATTTCGAGCAGTGCATCTGTAGCTATGTTGAAAGACGCGGCCGACGGCTGCGGCGGCGCAAGATGGATTGGCGCAAGAGTATCTTATGCTCAGGGCGATGTTATGATTTTAGATGTAAACAGCGTTTATACTTATGGTACGAGCAAATATTACAGCGGGGCAGGCTGCTTGAAAATGGTTCTGGATTATGAAGGCTTTAATACATACACACAAGACCAGCTTCATAATTATGCGGTTGCCCACAATGAATTGACAGACCAGAATACTTGCATTGACCCCAGAGGTATGTATCTGACGCTGAATAATTATGAAATAAAAAGCGCATATAATTTCGCACCTGAGAAGAGGACTACTCCTGAAAGCTCTTATGATATTATGTGCTATTGGCTGTCGTATGATGTTTCGGGCGTTTGGCCGCGGCCGGAGAAAATACCTGCGATAATACCACTCAATGGTAATTATATGGATTGGGTTGTCGTCAATGGTTACAGCTCAACCGATAATCCTCAAACAGCGACGAGCTATACTGTAAATGGTTTTTGGATTACCGACCCGGATGTTAATGGTATAGGTAAAAATATTTACATAACGGCTGATGATTTGAAAAATTATTATAAACCGATAATTTCTGACGACAGCTACAATGGATATTACGTTTCAATTCTTGAGCCTCCGGCAAGTTCGGCGCAAGTTAAAATTGCTAAGCAAAAAATTTATCCGAACTTTTCAGGAAATGAAAAAAGCGTGATAGCAGCGGCGGTATCAGGATTGAAAGATAACGTTCTCTATGACAAACGGTTCAAGGCTGCTTACCGCGGTTCAAAAGCCGGCAAGCCAATTTATATAGATAATAATCAGGATCGCTACTGCATAGTTCCGTTTATCAAAAACGGCGGGTGTTCGGCTGCGATTATTATTGACGCTAAAACCGGAGCGTTCAGACAGGCAAGTTATAATGATACTCCTGATGAACAATATCTTGCAGGTTTTAAGAATCAGAATAATAAAAAGGGTAAAAGAGTTTTGTCTTGCGGTATTAATCCTTTCAGACCGGAGTCAATAAAGAAATAAGCAAAAAGATGTGAGTATTTGGGTTTTTTAGCAAGTATCATTTAAAACAGTTATCTGTTAAAAACGTATAAATAAGTAGAAGCAGAGAAATGAAAAGTCAAGAGTTCGGTAAAGCACCGACTCCAAAGCTTTTTGTTTCCTGCTTCTTTTTTATACATATCTAAACGCTCCAAAGTTACTAATTTACTGTTTGACCAGGTGTCGTGTTAATAATAAACCGTCGTTAACAATGCTGGAAAGCGGGTTTATGGGGCTTACTTGACTTTTGACATAGCGCATACCTATACTAATTGTCCTTATTTTTTAATCAAAAACTCCACGGAATGGATAATTCTTTAAATTTACCAGAAGGATTGACTACTGTTTAAATGAAATTAGACCACAGCCAAATAAGCAGAGTACAGCAGGCTAACGATATAGTCGATGTGATTTCAGAGCATGTAAAACTTACCCGCAAGGGAAGAGAACTTGCCGGACTTTGT
>MHXZ01000074.1 GCA_001825665.1 Planctomycetes bacterium GWF2_41_51
ATGAACGTGATTTTTTAAAATTTTGTTCAAAAAAGTACAAATAAAAAGTTAATAAAAAAAATTATTGTCAAAAAGGCAATTTTTAGAGGTTGCCTTAAGATTGAAGATTTAAAATTTGGAAATCAAATGCCCAAAAAAGTAAAAGAAATCGCTAATAAAATACCGTTTCTTAAAAAACAAGGGGATGCGGTGCAGTTGATTGTGAATGGGAAGCCGTTTTTGATATTAGGAGGGGAGTTGGGGAATTCGACGGCATCAAGCAGGGAATCTCTTAAGGCGATTTGGCCGAAGCTGAAACAAATGAATCTTAATGCAGTGCTTGCGCCGGTTTACTGGGATTTGATTGAACCGATGGAAGGAAAGTTTGATTTTAAACTTGTCGATGCGCTGATAGCGGGGGCGAGGAAAAATAAAATGCGTCTTATTCTGCTTTGGTTCGGCAGTTGGAAAAACAGTATGTCATGTTATGTGCCGGGGTGGGTAAAGACTAATCAGGAGAGATTTCCGAGAGCGAGGCTTAAAAACGGACAGGCGGTAGAAATTCTATCAGCATTCAGCGATGAAAATCTTCAAGCGGATATTAAAGCATTTACGGCACTCATGAGGCATATTAAGAAAACTGACAGCAAGCAGCATACTATAATTATGGTGCAGGTTGAGAATGAAATAGGGATGCTGGGCGGGGCGCGGGATTATTGTGAGGCAGCGAATAAGGCTTTTAAGCAGAAGCCTGAAGATGAAGAAATATTTATGGCGCGGCATTATGCGCGATTTGTAAATAAGGTTGCGGCGGCGGGAAAGGCGGAATATGCGCTGCCGATGTTTGTGAACGCTGCTTTGAACCAGGAAGGACAAAAGGCGGGGGAATATCCGAGTGCGGGCCCTCTGCCGCATTTGTTCGATGTGTGGAGGGAGGAAGCAAAGCAGATAGATTTTCTTTCGCCTGATATTTATCATCCTGTTTTCGAGCGGTGGTGTGAAATATATCATAAGAAGGATAATCCGCTTTTTATTCCGGAGGCGGGGAGAGGAAATGAAAACGCGATCAAGGCGTTTTATGCTTTTGGTCAGCACGATGCGATCGGGTTTAGTCCGTTTGCGATTGAAGCAACTGATGGAAATATGATTTCGCAATTGTATGATGTTTTATCGCAGCTAACGCCTTTGATTTTGGAAAATCAGGGACAAGGGACAATGGCAGGTGTGTCGCTGGACGAAGAAAATCAAACACAGGAAATAAAACTCGGGCGGTATGTTTTGAAAGTCTCGCACGATTATACTTTTCAATGGACGGCAAGAGAAGCAGGGATTGAGAAATGGCCGAACAGGGGCGGGATTATAATTTGCAGCGGTGAGGATGAATATATTATTGCGGGATGCGGATTGATAGTTACATTTTCGGACAATGCTGCGAATGAAATTGTTGGGATAAAGAGCATTCAGGAAGGAAAATTTGTCAATGGGCGATGGGTTGGGGGTAAGTGGATGAACGGGGACCAGAGCCATCAGGGGAGACACTTGAATCTGCCCGGAGGCAGGTTCGGCATCCAAAAAATCAGCCTATATAGATACCGCTAAAGGTACATAAAAAATAATATTAGCAGTCAGTAATATTAAGGATGATAATACTACATAATTTATTCATCAATTTTTTCATATTAAAAAACGGTTTTTATGCATCTTCAAGTGTTCGAACAAGGAAAAAGCAAAAATTTTTGATTAAATTTCATAAAAAATAAAAAAGATGTTGACGTGTCAAAGGCATTTTGATAATATTAAGTAAACGTTTACTTAAGTTCTTTGAAGATTGAAGAAAAGTTAAACAGCGGGGTTTTGATAAGTCCGCCAAACGGGAGGAGGACAAATCATTTCCCACGACAATAATTAATGTATAAGACATTCTCCAAATGCAGTCAGAGTTTGGCGTATGTTAAGAACGAGTATAATTGTTTGTTGTAATATTAACAAAGAAGTTCCTTATTAATTTAGGGAGGAGTTGATTATGAAAAAGTTTATTTTATGTCTTACAATTTTAGCAGCGTTGAATACAGCAGCATTGGCAGATGTAATGTTAGGAAGCTGGGAAGGTGTAACAGATGGATGGATAGATTGGTCTGGAAGTCATCCTTCAATCGGCGACGCGACAATGATGCCGTCAAAGTATCAGTATGCGACAATCGGCGCAACAGCCGGTTCACAGAGTCTGCGTTTGATAAAAGACGGCTGGAACCAGAACCTGGCACTCGGGATGGATTACAACCAGAGAGTCGCATTTATGGCAAATACCAAATTTGCGATTGATGTAACAGTTCCGGCTGATATTGCAGGCGATGGAGCAAACGACGGCTATGCACAAATTTACAATGTAACTATCAATGCCGAAGGTTATGGATGGCACGATCAGTTTACATCAGTTCCCCTGAATTTCTATTTCTGGGATGGCTCAGGAGAGCGTACAGCTACACTGGAAATAGATTACAGCGCAATCAAGTCATCGATGCCGGCTATACCAGGGTATATCGAAATAATTATTGCGACTAATTCATCAACAGGCCGTGGAAATTTCTATTTCGATAACGCAAGATTAATTCCAGAACCGGTAACACTTGCTCTGCTCGGTCTTGGTCTGACGCTGCTCAGGAAGAGAAGCTAATTGAAAGTCACGGCAGTATGTGAATTACCCTTTAAGGGTAGTAAATTCCCGTGATTGACAGGGTAGGTATTAAAGGACTTACCTGCGGATAACGGGAGAGTATGGTTTAAGTTAGTATGACTAAAAAAATTAAACGCCCTTTGTGCCTTACAAAATAGGATACAAGGGGCGTTTTTTTTGTTCAGAATTTAGAATGTAGAATTTAGAAGGTAGAAGGTGTACAATAAGCTGCATTCTTTGTTTAAATCAGGGATAATTAATTATGGAAAAAGTACGGATTGGTTTAATCGGTTATGGAGGTATGGGAAGAAATCACGCGAAGTATCTTTGTGCAGGCGAAGTGCCGGGGGGGCAATTAACAGCAGTTTGTGAGATTTCGGCGGAGAATCATCTCAGGGCGCAACAGGAACTTGGCTCAGGCGGTAAAGTGTTATGTTTCGATGACCCGCTTAAAATGATGAAGTCGAAAGCAATCGACGGAGTATTGATTGTATCGCCTCATTACGAACATCCAAAAATGATTGCGGCGGCATTAGAAAATAATCTGCATGTGCTGACGGAAAAACCAATCGGAGTGTTTACGAAAAATGTGTGTGAAGTAAATGCGCTTGCGGCCAAAAGCCAAAAAGTTTTCGGGATTATGTTCAATCAGCGCACTAATAAAGTATATCAGAAAATCAAAGAAATGATTACATCCGGACAGCTTGGTGACATCAAACGTACGAACTGGGTTGCGACACATTGGTATCGTGCGCAAAGCTATTATGAACTTGGCGGATGGCGGGCAACGTGGGCAGGAGAAGGCGGGGGTGTGCTGCTGAACCAGGCGCCGCATCAAATTGATTTGTGGCAGTGGATTTGCGGAATGCCGGTGAGAGTGAGGGCGTTTTGCAGTTTCGGCAAGTATCATACTATTGAAGTTGAAGATGATGTAACTGCTTATGTGGAATATGAAAACGGAGCGACGGGTGTGTTTATCACAACAACTGGTGAAACGCCGGGGACAAACCGTTTTGAGATAGCAGGCGATAACGGCAAAATAATCCTTGAGGATGACAAGGTAACTTTCTGGAAGACAAGTGTGCCAGAGAGACAATTCAATCGTGAATTTAAGGGCGGATTCGGCGCACCGGAATGCGAAAAAATAGAAGTCGCAATCGAAGGAAAGGGCGAAGAACATAAAGGAATCGTAAAAGATTGGGTGAACGCGATTTTGACCGGTTCGCCTTTGCTTGCGCCGGGAGTGGAAGGGATTAACAGTCTGCAATTATCAAACGCAATGCTTCTTTCGACGTGGATGGATGATTGGGTAACATTGCCGCCGGATGATGAATTGTATCATCAGAAACTTCAGGAGAAGATAACGGAATCAAGAAAATAACCGTAAATCGGCTGAGTTGACACGGCTCGTTTCGGTTATGTTTTACGTAAATCGTATTAATATGCGAAGCATAGATATAATTCGGAGGTATAAATGTATTTGACGGGATTTGCGGATGAGGCGGCGAAGGATATTGACGGGCAAATACGCGCGACGAAGGAACTGGGCTGGGCAAATATCGAGAGCAGAAGTATAAACGGAAAAAATATCCATGATATTTCCGATGAGGAGTTTGATATTGTTTGCGGGAAACTTGCGGATGCGGGTGTGAAAATAAACTGCTTCGGCTCGGCAATCGCGAACTGGGGAAAGAAAATTACCGAATCTTTCGATTCATCTGTTGCGGAGGCTGAAAGAGCGATACCGAGAATGCAGAAACTTGGCTGCAAACTGATTCGCATAATGAGTTTTGCGGTTATCGATGGACGTGAGCCGGAGGAACAGATGGAGCAGGAGAGATTTCGAAGAGTACGCGAACTCAAAAAGATGTTCGATGATGCGGGCGTAACTGCTGTTCATGAAAATTGTATGAACTATGGCGGGATGGGCTGGACTTATACGCTGGAGCTCATTGAGAATGTGCCGGGGCTGAAACTTGTGTTCGATACGGGCAATCCGGTTTTTACCGATGACCGCACGAAAGCAAAACCATATCCGAAACAATCTGCGTGGGAATTTTATAAAAATGTGAAAGAGCATATCGAATATATTCATATCAAAGATGGGATTTGGAACAAATCTGAAAACAAGATACAATATACTTTTGCGGGTGAAGGAAATGGCGATGTAAAACGCATTGTCAAAGATTTGCTCGATAGCGGATATGACGGCGGAATATCGATGGAGCCGCACCTTGCGGCTGTATTTCACGATGAGAGCGTGCAATCGGAAGAAGCGATTAAATACGCAAATTATGTCGAGTACGGCAGGAGATTTATGAAATTATTGAAGGAAATCGGGTATTAAAATATTGGGGTATGCGGAAGAAAAACCCGGCCATGGTGATGGCCGGGCTAACCAGCAAGAGTTTATAATTCTTTATATTCGAAGTAGTCGAAATCGGCGTTGAGCTTTGTGCCGGAAATATCCTGACAGCAAATCGCGGCGAAAGCGCCGGTAAAACAACCCTGTTTGCAATATTCATCGGACAATCTTGTCGCATCGAGAACCGGGCCTATTTCTTCGAAATTCCTGTCATCGAGACTGTATGAGAACTGCAATTTGCCATAATCGAAATCGCCTCGTAAAATGATTCGCTTGCTGTCAAATGCAATTTCTTCAGATAGTTCATCATATTTATTATTGTCGGCGGCGATAATGCCGAGATGTTTGCCGAGAGTTTCATCGCGGCTTACGCGGAGGTAAAAATAATTCTGCGAATCGTAGAAGAAAGTCAAACCGGCCATCTGCTGGAAATGTTTCGGTTCGAATTCAAGGCAGGTTGTTACCTGACATTTGAAGGATTGAAGTCTTCTGCCGAGGAGGCTTTGATAATGATTTGATGCGAGAGATTCTCTGCCTTTCAAACGAAGGAAGCCTTTACGCTCTTTTAAAGTCAGCCAACTTTCATCTGCGGGCAGTCTTAATGTTGCATAATGAACGCAGAGAGTTTCGGAGTCGAAATCATCGCGGGATGGCTGGGGTTTGAATTTATGCTCCGGCAGGCCGGGGGCATCGATATCTACTTTGGGAGTGTTGCCGCCCTGGATGCGAAGCCAGCCATCATCTGTCCAGAAACATTTTTGAATTGCGGTTTCTCTGCCGAGAACGCAGCGGCGTTTCGGTTCGGTATTAGCCGGCAGAGGTCTGCCGCAAAGATGAACCATATACCACTGGTCATTTTGAGTTTGGACGATTGAAGCGTGGCCGGCCCTTTGAAGAGGAAGCTGCGGATTGAAACGGCTTGTTAAAATTGGATTAGTCGGGTCAACCTCGTAAGGGCCATCGATATTTTTTGCGCGAGCTATGGTTACGAGATGATCATATTCTGTCCCGCCTTCGGCCGTTAACAAATAGTACCAGCCGTTAACTTTATAAAGATGCGGGCCTTCGGTAAGTTTGAAATTTGTTCCCTTGAAAATATTTTTAACCGGGCCTGTGAGCTTTTGCAGTTTGGGGTCGTATTCCTGCAGGAGGATTCCTGAAAATGGATTATGGCCTTTGCGGTGATCCCATTGCATATTCACGAACCATTTTCTGCCGTCGTCATCGTGAAAGAGTGAAGGGTCAAAGCCGGAAGAATTAAGATATATCGGCTCAGACCATGGGCCCATTATGTCTTTTGCGGTTACCAGATAATTATGGCAGTCCTTGAAGTTGCTGTTGTAAACTCGCGTGTTGGTGTAAATCAAATAGAAAAAATCATCGCAGAAACTAAGGCAGGGCGCCCATATACCGCAGGAGGGCAGATTGCCGGTCATATCGAGCTGACTGACGCGCGTGATTGGGTGCGTGAGCAGACGCCAATTGACGAGGTCTCTGGAATGGTGAATTTGCACCGCGGGGAACCATTCGAAGGTGCTGGTTGCGATATAATAATCATCGCCGACGCGCAGAATCGACGGGTCAGGATTGAAGCCGGGTAATATTGGGTTGTGTATTTTGTCCATTTTGCCTTCTCTTAAAACTAATATGTTATAGTGTTAATTCTTTCAATTCAACAAAAATTGTTTCGTTTGCCGTATTTAATAAATTCGTCAGAAGCTATTTCCTGCCATTTCGGTTCGAGACCGATTGCGACATTGTCGGAATAGAAGCCTGCGATAAAGCCGCCTTTTCCTTTCCAGAGTTTGTCGAGCATTTCACGGACTTTTTGGCGGATAATTTTTTCATCGCGCAATTGCAGCGTTTTCTGAATATCGACAGGACACCAGAAAGTAATCTTGTCGCTGTTCTGGTGCGCGGCGAGATTGTCTATGCCGTGAAGGTCGGGCTGGTCGAATTGCAGGACGTCAACGCCGGCTTTAATCAGGCCGGGGACGATTGCGCCGATTTTACCGCAGGAATGCATAAAGACTTTTATTCCACACTGGTGCGCGATGCCGAAAAGTTTTTGAAATCGCGGGAAAAATTCTTCATACCATAATTCAGGATTGATGAATATCTGACTTTGAGTGCCCCAGTCTTCCGGATACATTACGCAGTCGGCACCGGCTTTGGCGTGATTGCGAATCATATCTTCGAGCAGGATATCGATGCGGTCGTGAAGCATTTTGATTTTTTCTCTTTCGAGAACGAGAGCCATTAAATAATTATCGATTTTGAAAAGTTTACGAGCGATATTAAAGGCAAAGCCGGGCATTCCGCCGATAATCCATTTATCTTTATTTTCCTGTCTTGCCCTTCCGACGGTTTGGAAGTCTTCAAATTTTGAAAAATCTGGAAGCTCGTAGTTTTCGATTTCTGAAACATCATTCAAGACGCCTTTAACGACCTCGCCTTTTGTGGTGTCATCAAGTCTCTGCCAGATATTGCCCCATTCATCGATACGCTCCCATTTTGTGGGACTGACTTTTTGCCAGTCTGTTGCGCGGGTTTTTGCGCTGTCGTTGACCCAAAGAAAATCCGATTCCGGGAAGGAATGCGCGACTCGCTCGGGATTAGTAAAGTCCAAAGTTCTTTGAACGATTTCTTTCGATGTCATTGCCATAATACCTTTCAAATTGCATAAACATTATGCATGTCGTAATAAATACCTTTTTTATTGAGCAGTTCTTCGTGAGTACCGGTTTCAATTATATTCTTATTCGCGAGTACGATTATCCTGTCGCATTTTTGAATAGTACTTAAACGGTGCGCGATAATGAAAGCAGTCCTATTCTCAAGCATTTTATCGATGCTCTGCTGGATGAGCTTTTCGGTGACTGAATCTACCGAGCTTGTCGCCTCATCGAGAATGACAATCGCAGGATTTTTCAGGAAGACACGGGCAATCGCGAGTCTCTGCTTTTGTCCGCCGCTGAGTTTGACGCCTCTTTCGCCTACGAGGGTATCGAATTTGTCCGGCAATTCCTGAATGGTGTTGTAAATATTTGCCATAGTACAGGCGTTTATCATTTCTTCTTCGGTTTTGCCGGGGTTTGCAAAGAGCAAATTATCACGGATTGTGCCATAGAACAAAAATGTTTCCTGAAAGACGATGCCGATGTTCTGGCGGAGAGAGGTTTGCGTGAAATCCCTGATGTCTCTGCCGTCGATTTCGATTGAGCCGGTGCTGGGGTCGTAAAAGCGGGGCAGAAGCGAGAGAAGAGTTGTTTTGCCGCTGCCTGTTGGACCGACGACGGCGATTTTTTCGCCTGCTATTACATCGAGATTTATGCTGTCGAGAACCGGTGCCCTGCCGTATGAGAATTTTACATTTTTAAAGCTGACATTGCCTTTGACGGAATCTTTTTCGAGTTTTGCAGCGCCGGGTTTGTCTTTGATATCGGGAACGATTTTAAGGAAATCGACAATTCTCTCAAGGCCGACCATACCATCCTGGAAAAGATTCATTACATTCATAATGCCGCCGATGGAGCCGTATAAATAATTTGAGAGCATCAGGAAAAGGGTAATTGTGCCGAGCGTTACTGAGCCGATTTTGTAGAACATAAGAATACCGCCGATGACGGCAATCTGCATTCTGCCCCAATCCATAGTGCCATAGCTGAGCTGATGATTGAAGCTGAAAACCCGCATAATCTCGTTTTGGACATCATAGAACTGGCGGTTCACGGTGCGGTAAACTTCGCTGGAATGGTCTTCGAGGCTGAACGCTTTTATTTCTTTTATTCCGCTGATTGTTTCCTGTAATTGCGAGGTTATCTGGGATTGATGGCTGCGCTGTTTGCGGTAAAGCGGTTTCAATTTTGTTCTGATTGCGTAAAAAGCGTAAGCGAGCACCGGCATCGGAAGCATTGCGATAATCGAAAGAAGCGGTGAAATGAAAAACATTATCACCGGAACCAGAAGCAAATGAATCGAAACATAAACGAGATGGAAACTGTTGCGAAGCATAAGGCTGAGATTGTTTATATCGCTTACGGTTTTTGTCAGGATATCGCCGACACGTGCGGAATTGAAATACGCCAGTGACAGTTTGTTGATGTGATCCTGCAATTTTAGTTTGATAGAATAGATTACAAGCTCGACACTGCGCGTGGCCTTGCGATGCATAGCGACTCCGACGCAGTTTGCCAAAAAAATGAGAACGGCCATAATTGCAATAAAAACGAGCGAGAAGACGGTTTTCTCGAAAGCAGTTGAACCGGCTTTGAGCCAGAATATATTCGCATCATTTGCAATCAGGACGTGGTCGATGTAATACTTTATGCCAATAGCGGGAAGCAGATTAAGCGCAGAGTTGAGGAAGAACAGGAAATAGACCGTGCTCAGGGGCTTTTTATAAGGTTTCAGAAAAAGCCAAAAATGCTTCATATATTCAGTTTTTTTGTTTTGACCGGCAGAAAACTGCTCGCCGGTTTCTTTTACATTTTTCATTGGTTAACCAGCGCAATGGTTGTAATCGAATTCTTCGGCAAAATCAATGGTTTGTTATTGCTGTAATTTTCCGTGTGAACGCAATTTTCAGTTTGACTTGTTCTGTAAATTTTACCAGTTTCAAAATTATTAATTTCACAAGCAAGCGAAATATTTATATCTGACGTGTTTATAATTATAACACTGAGATTATGATTGTTGGGGCTGATGAAAGCGGACATTCGCAAAGCGGGAGAATCTGTAGATGCTTCAATACGCTGCCAGTCTGGGTCGGTGAAGGCAGAGTAATGTTTCATCGCGTAATAGACGGGGTTGATGGTGAATGTTGTGGGGGTGGTGCTGATAAGGCCTAAAGGAGCTTCCCAGATTATCTGCCAATAGATGAAAGCAGATGTACTTTCGATGACCATAGAATTGTGTATGAATTGCGCAAGCGACATCGCTGCTTCAAAAGATGTAACATCGCCGCCGCTGCTTTCTTTTGCAAATTCGGTCTGCATACGCGGTTTATCATTATAATCGGCTGCAAAGCGTGCCATCGGACGAATGAAGCTGTCGGGGACATCCTCGCTGCCATCGCCATAGAGATGATGAGCATAAGCGTAGATGTGAGATTTGTCTTCTGCGGTCAGGGCGTCTATATATCTGCGAGTTGTGAGAATGTTTTTGCCTTCGGGAGCGAGAATTTTCGGGGGATTAGGCAGTTTGGAAATTTTATTATAAAAAGCTCGGAAAGCTTTATCGTAACCGGCATTGTTTTCGTTTTCATTCGGGTCGAAACGGCAAGTGTCCCAGCTTGTTAAATAATCAGGTTCATTTTGCATACTGATATAATCGATTTTAATGCCGTGCTTTTCGTAATCTGCAAAGCTGTTGAGCCACCATTGCGCGAAAGCATCGTATTTGTATTTTCCGTCGGCATCTTTAGCGAGAGTGCCGCCTTTGGTGTTATTATTGCTTTTGAGATATTTCGGCGGCGACCATGATGAAACCATAATTTTCAAAGGTTTTGGGGAATATTGATTTGCGACTGTGATAAATTTAACCGCTCTGTCAATGTAGTTGCTATCATAGCCATTATAGTCATAAGTATTCCGGATTCTTAAAATATCAAGGCCGAGTTCTTTGAAAAGAACGGTGTAGAAATTTGGTCTGTCTGTAAAACCTGCGAGAGTTCGGTCGTACCATGCGCCGGCGGCGCCGAAGCCTTCAATTTTCTGGCGACGAATGTCAGGAGAAATTTTTGCAGAAGCCTGCGGTTTTATCTCGACAGAAATGGCTGCGGCAGGAGGACCAATAACTTCTACATCATCAACAAAGAAGTTTGTTCCCGGCGGGGGGCCTTCAAAATAAATATCGAGAAGGCTCGGCTCGCCCTGGGCCTGAAAGGTAAAAGTGCCGGTTAGCTGAACCCACTGGGTATTGTTGGCTTGTGCAGAAACAATATTTGTATATGATACTCCGCTGGCATCGTGCTTTTCGATGGAAATTGTAACGGGAGCGGCGAGTGTGTTTTCGAGTTTGACCCATGCGGAAATGCTGTAAGTTTTTTCAATTATTACTTTGTCGATGATGGGCTGTTTAATTCCATGCCATGTCATAGTTCTGTTTGAAGATTTGCCGCTTGCGGAGCCTGTATGTTTTTGTTCGGATGACTGCGTAAATACTCCGCCGCGGGAAGACCAGCCGCCTGTTTCTTCAAAGCCGGGATTAACGAGAACATTGATATCGGCAAAGCAGAACGATAGATTAAAAACGCACACAGCACAGACTAAATAAAGATTTTTTGCGGTCATTTTATTCTCCTTTTAATAAATTCCCTTTAATCGCGATTGTCGTAATCGAATCTTTGACGACAATCAAAGGTTTATCATTTTTATAATTTCCCACGAGTTCACAATTTTCGGTTTTGGATGTGCGGTAAATTTCGCCGGCAGAAATCTCGAAAGCAGCAGAAGCAAGCGAAAGCGAAATATCTGTGTCAGATGATGTGTTTATAATTACAACGCTGACATTTTTTTTGTCGGGACTTTGAAAAGCGGTTATCCGCAAAGCGGGTGAATCAGTTTGTGCTTCGATTCGCTGCCAGTTTTGATCTATAAAAGCGGAGAATTGTTTGAACGCATAATAAGTCGGATTGATTCTGTAACCTTCGCTGCCGATTGGTTCGCTTAGAGTAATCAAACCGCCGCCGATTTTACCTTTGCGGTAAAGACTCCAATAAGAATACGAGGCGAGATTTTCATACACGAGGCAATTGTGAATGTGACGCGCGGTGAAAACGGCATCGTTGAAATCGGGATTGCGAGAATATTCGGTCTGAAAGAACGGCTTGCCGTCATATTTTTCGGCGTACTTTTTTAATGAAGCAACGTAAGCTTCGGGGTGGTCGTATCCGCCTGCGCCATCGCTGTATAAATGATGTGTCCATGCGTAAACGTGATTTGTGTCGATGATAGCGTCAATATACCGGCGTGAATTACCGAAACCCATCGTTTCGGGCGCGAGAAGTTTAGGTCTTTTATCGCCGAACTCGAAATTCAATTTTTGGTAAACTGTTTCCAATGCAAGATTATAGCTTGCCCAATTGGCGTCTTCGGCGGGTAAGAATTTACAGGAAGCGTAAGCTGTTTCGATGTCGGGTTCGTTTTGAATGCTGAGATAATCTACTGTTACGCCGCGGGCGGTGAGGTCTTTGACGCTGTCTATCCACCAATCGGAGAATTCGTCGTACATATATTTGCCGGCGGAATTCTTTTTTAATGTGCCTGCGGTTGTGTGGTCGGTGCTTTTGAGATAAGCAGGCGGCGACCATGAGGCAACCATCACTTTAATTGGTTTTGAGAGTATTTTATTTGCACCGTTGATAATTTCAACACTATCATCAACATAATGTTCATTGATTGCGTGCAGGTTTTGAATTCTGTAAATCTCAAGACATAAATCAGCGAACATCAATTTATACAGTTCATTTTTTTTAGGATGAGCGACGAGCCAGTTAGGGTCGTAACCGCCGGCGGCACCGAAACCTTCAAACATCTGAAAACGCTGCGAAGCATCAATTTTGCCTGTTGAGTTTGTATCGAGCGGTTTTGGCGGCGGGGCGGGAGGACCAAAGACATTTACATCATCAATATAGAAATTTACTCCGGCGGCAGGACCTTCGAAATAAACATCCAATGTGCCAAGCTCGCCTTTATAATTTAGAATAAAATCGCCTGTGAGCTTCGTCCAGTTTTTATTGTTGGCAATGCCTTTAGCGACATTAATATAAGTCGAATCTTCGCTGTCGGCCTGAGCGATTGTAATCTGAATATTATTGCTGTCTGAATTTTGGAGTTTGACCCAGCCGGATATGCGGTATTTTTTACCAATTTCCATTTTGCTGAGCAGCGATTGTTTAATTCCCTGCCATGTGTCTATTCGCGCAAATGCTTTGGCGGATTTAGAGCCGGTGTATTTTTCGTTTGCATCAACAGCGATAGAACATCCACGACCTGACCAGCCGGAAGTTCCATCCTCCAAGCCGGGGTTCGTCAGCAAATTGGTATCCGCAAAACACGGTGCTGCCAGTAAAACTAATATGTAAACTTTTCTAATGAACATCTATCCTTTACCAATTCGATGTACAGCCTACTCCCTGCGGGTCATTACAGTTCATCCACTGCTGCGCGAATTCGCCGAAATCCTGAAAATCAACAGTACCATCTATCGGTTCAAAATCAGCGCCATTGCAATTATTAATTAACGCACAATCTTCATTGAGCCAGTAATCTGAAATAATATGAAGGTCTTTAAAATTAACGTAACAGTCACCGCTTAAATCGGATATTAAAGCAAGACCGCCATTTTGAACGTCTGTGCAATCATCATAAGTTATCAAAGCAGCTCTTATTACAACTCCTATAATTCCCTGTGAAGAAGACGATGAGAAAGTCGCGTTTGGTGTAATTGCCGTGCCAATACTTAATTTGTGGCCTGCTACGCCAGTTGCGTACCAATAACCGCCAAACTGCTGGTCGATGCCTTCAGTGAAACCATTGTTTAATGTGTATGATCCCGCGGCTCCGCCTGTCACAGCGATAATAACCATATCTCCCTGATCGTTTAGAAGTGGAACTGTGGAAATTGAGGTACCAGAGGGAATACTGTTTCCGGCAGTGGCACCAATGGGAGAAGCCTGATTAACGTTTGTGAAAAACGCACTTGAATATGAATAGCTGCCCCATGTGGAAGTCCAGGTCGGACTAAAATTTGTTGCAATTGCAGAGGCGATGTCAGCTTCTTTGAGAATGAAAACTGCGGTTTGATAGCCAAATGAAGAGCCTGTGTCAACTTCAAGAACCTTTGTCATCATTTTTCCGCCGTAACTGACCGAAGTAATATCTCCGGCGCCCCAGGATAATCCATGCGCTACAAATACGAGAATACGATTTTCGCCAGTTTCTTTTGCGTGATTAAGCCCCGTTATCCATGAACCGAGAAGTCCTACATTTGCTCCCGGAGACATAGTTCTTGCAGATGCGGGCACTGAAAAATCCGTTTCATTCGGATACAGCGCATTATCGCGAGCCTTAACTCTGAAAGTATATAATGTACTCGGAGACAGGCCGGTAGCTAAGTATGTCGTGCCGAATTCCCATGTGCTGCTTTTTGTCGGGTCATTCGTACATTCGAATAAATACTGACAGGGCATAGATTCGTCTGTCGCAGTTGTCGCCGTCATAGTGATTGAAGATTGACTAACAGCCGCAGGCGGAGAGACGAAAGTCATCGGGTTGGGAGCGGGTTTGACGTATTCCGGCTCGGGAGCGTACAGGTTTGTTTCAATTTCCAACTGAAGAGTTGTTGTGCCGGGAGCCAATTCAATAACATAAGTTTCATCCGGCTGACCGGCAGCACTGAGAGTTATTTCATAAATACCGTGGAAGCCTCTGAAGTTTGCATCTCCATTTATGCCGGTAGTATCGGTTGCCTCTGTTGTCCATTCATCCATAAGTGCCTGATATCTTAGTCCTGCGGCATTTACAGACCAGTCTGAATCGACAAGTCCTTCCCATCGCCATGCAGAAGGACCATAAAAGCCCCACATAATAATACCTTCAACAGAAGCATGGCTAAAGCATATACGATAAAATTTTTCAAGCTCATCCGCACGCAGATTTTCGTCTGCCTGCGGGACATCAAATTCTGTAATCCAAATCGGGAGGCCGACAGCGGCTAAAGGCTGAAGTACACTATTATAATAAGTCTGAGGATTGAAACCGCTATTAATATGTCCCTGTATGCCGAGAGCGTCAATCGGTGCGCCCTGGCTAATTAAGCCGTTTGCACGGCTCGCATAGGTCCAGCCGTCATAGCTGCCGAAGGAATTGCCTGTGTATTCATTAAGGAATAATTTGCAATTTGGGTCGACGGTTCGAGCACGCTGATACATGTGAACTCTTCCGCCGTCGCCGAGACGGTCATAGAATCTATAATCTGAACCGGATGGCAGCATTTCATTGTCAACGTCCCAATGTAAAAACTTGTTTTTGAAATGATTTACGGCGCTGTCGATGCGTTCATCAACTTCTGTCAATAATTCGCTTGATGCGGGATATGCCGCGTAAGGCAAATCCTTTACCCATTGCTGAATATAGGTCAGTTGTTCCCAAAAAAGGGTATGACCTCGCATCGGTATTTCATTGGTATTGCACCAATTATAAATATAATCACCCTGCGAATAGTTTTCTGAATCCCTTGTATTTTCATTGGAAGCCCATTTGGTTTCGTTTTCGCAAACAGCCCAATTAAAATTTTCCAGAATGAAATTTCTGTAATTTGCATAATTAACGAGGTTGGAATATGAAATGCAGGTCCCGAAAGCGAAATGCTGTTTTAGCTGATTGATCTCAACATCAATGCCTCCGACCGGCTGGCCAAGAGAATCAACTATTGTAATTTCGAGATTCCTTTTACGAATGTTTTCAATTCTTGCATTCGCATCACTTTTCCAATCCGCATAACAAAAAGATGAAATGAAAATAATAGCAAAAAAACTATTCTTTAATTTTTTAGAAAACATTTATCCTCCTATTTTTTTGATTACCAGTTCTGCATACAATCTGAATCCTCGGGGTCATTGCATTGCATCCATTGAATTGCAAAGTCGCTAAAATCAGAGAAATCGACCATGCCGTCGGTTGGCTCAAAATCTGCACCATTGCAATTATTAATGGTATCGCAATCACTTCTAAGCCAGTATTCAGAGATGACAGAAAGGTCTTCGTAATCGACCCGGCAGTCGCCATTTAAATCTGAAAGCAGAGTGTAGCCGAAACTTTGTACTTGTGTGCAATTTTGCGGTATGAGAGAGCCATTAAGTGCAATTGTGGTTATAGAATTTTTCGGGAGAAGAACTGAATCTATGTAACTGCCGAGGAGAACGCAATTTTCAGTGGAGCTTGAACGGTAAACGCTGCCGGATGAAACTTCGAAATTACCGAAAGAATTGAAAGTCAGAGTAATATCAGAGTCATTGGAAATATTTATCAGTATTATAGATAGCTGATTATTTTCGGGATTTATGAATGAGCTCATCCTCAATGCAGAGGTGTTACTCGATGCTGCGACACGCTGCCAGTTCGGGTCTGTAAAATATGAAAAATGTTTAAAAGCATAATAAACAGGATTGATCGTATAGTTAGGAGTTGTAAGGCTTATAAGTCCTGACGGAGAGGCCCAGAATAAATCCCAATAAAGATAAGCGGAAACATTCTCAACGGTTAAACAATTATTCATCAGCATCGCAAGATTCATCGCGTTTGCCCATGTGTTGACGGGGGAACCTGAAAATTCAGTTTGAAATACAGGCTTGTCGCTGTAGAGATTTTTGAATGTGGTCATTGCTGAAATAAGCTGGTCGGGATTATCGGCACTGCCATCATAAAGATGATGCGCATAACCGTAAATATTAGATTTGTCCGTTGTATTAAGTGCATTTAGATAGCTTGCGGTACCGCCTAAACTTGCGCTTTCGGGCGCGAGAAGTTTTGGAGGATTAGGCATTGTATTTAGATTTGCGTAAAGGGCGGCAAAACCCTGTTTATAGCCTGCACGAGTTGAATTTTCAGTCGGATCCCATAGACAGGTATGCCAATCTGCCGACCATTGCGGTTCATTTTGCATATTTAAATAGTATGTATTAACGCCGGCATTCGACCATGCAGTTAAACTGTCGCGCCACCATTGCGCAAATTGAGTATATTTATAATTGCCATTAGCGTCTTTGATTAAAGTACCGCCATTTTCAAAATCGTTATTGCTTTTCAGATAAGCAGGCGGCCCCCATGATGAATTCATGACTCTGATTGGATGGCCGAGAGAAGTCCGGGCGGCGGCAATGATTGTTGCCGAACGTGTAATATATCCATTGTCTATATCATAAGTATTGCGAACGCGATATATATCAAGGCCTAAATCACGGAACATTGTATTATATAGGTTTGTTCTTATTGTCGATGAATAGTTTAAAACGCTCTGTTCGTACCATCCGCCTGCTGCACCGAAACCTTCTAAAATCTGGTAACGTGTATCTATATTAATAGAAGCAGCAGCGTCAAATCCCTGCGATGGGTCGGGGCCGTAAACATTTGCATCATCGACATAGATATCGACGCCTGAATTCGGCCCTTCGAAATAGACATATAATTCTGTTAGGGGACCGTTTGCGGTTAAATTGTAATTATTTGAAAGATAAATCCAGCCGGTGTTGTTTGCTGTGCCTGTTGCTACGTTAGCATAAGTAGTAACGCCATCAACCTTTTTTTGAACGGTTATCTTCACGGTTCCGCTCGATGCGCTTATTCTTAATCTCGCCGAGATTTGATAAGTAGAGCCTATGATCATTTTATTCAGCATGTCCTGCTGTATGCCATTCCATGTTGCGGTTCTATTATAAGCTCTGCCGCTTTGTGAGCCGTTGTAAACGGGAGAAGAAACTGCAGAAATAGAACAGCTTCGGCTTGTCCATCCAGTGGTGCCGCTTTCAAAGCCGGGATTTGTCAGAATGTTAATATTCGCAGCAAAGACATTGGTTATAAATAGAAGCGCAAAAGGAATAAATGGTAATTGCGGATATTTAAATTTTATTATCATCTATCCCGACTCCTGCATAAAGGAACTTGTGCAGTAAACGATTACTTACTTTGTGTATAATAGCTTAAACATTAAGAGCAAGTCAAGGAATTTTGTTAAATTATTTACCCGAATACGCATATTTCCTTAATTTACAAACTCCCATTTTTTACATGAAAACGCCTTTTTTTATAAAAAAATTAAAAAAAACGCAAAAAAATAAAAAAAATCTCAAAACATCTTGACGCGCCTGTTCAATAGTGCTATTTTATAGTAGTAAACGTTTACTTGTTTTTTTGAGCTTTTGAACAACAGCGGAAAAAGATAATGTAGCGGAGTTTTTGTGGCTGAGAATAACACAGTACCAACGGTGAAAGAGGTTGCAGCGCACTGCGGCGTAAGTGAGGCTACTGTAAGCAGGGTCTTAAACGGCAATTATAAGAACGGCTTTTCAGTAAGGCAGGAGTTGCGACAGAAAATAACCCAGGTGGCGGATGCCTTGGGTTACAGACCTAATCTTGCGGCAAAGAATTTAGTTCGACGTCAAACCAAAATGATAGCAATACTGGGCTGCGACACAGTGCTTGGCTGGCCCGGGAACATTTACCAAACAATTATAAATGCCAGTGTTCGTGCGCTGCATATCAGAGGGTACGATGTATGCATTACAATTCCAAATCTTGAAAAAAGTAATACAGAGCTGCCATCGTGGAGAGTAGATGGCGCTATAGTAATGCAGGAATGTTCCGAGCAAACAGTAGAAGCGATGGAAAAATCAGGATTGCCGTACGTAGTAATTAATGGTGTTGCCGGGCCAAACGGCTCGATAATAATTCCTGATGATATCGATGCAACAAGACGAGCGTTAAATCATTTGATAGATATGGGCCATCGCAGGATCGCATACGCAGGACCGACATCCAGCCATAAAGAGCATCGCAGTATTGTTGACCGCCATGATACGTATGTGTCCGAACTTACCGAGCACGGGCTTGAGCCGATAAGCGGTCATAATACAGTATTCCGTTCAGCACCGGCGTTTTTAGCTTCAACAGTGTTAAAAAATCAGGCAACAGCTATTCTTGCGTATGACCATGTGGAAGCGATAAAAATCATTCACGCGGCACATACGCTGGATATTCAGATTCCCAAACAGGTAAGCCTGGTGTGTTTCAACGATGAATATTTATGTGATGTTGTAACGCCGGCGCTGACTACGATTGGAGTTCCGCTTCGAAGAATGGGCAGAATCGCAGCACAGACATTGCTAAGCCAAATTGACTCGCCTCAAAGTTATTCTCCGCAATGTATAAGACTATCACAGGACTTGATAATACGGGCATCGACAGCGCAACCATTTAAGAGGTAAAAAAATGTTGATTGTATTAAATGAAAGCGAAGTAAAGTGAGTAGAGGAAAAAGTAAAAGAAATTTTATAGGAGGTATCAAGATGAAAAAGAAATTGCTAATTGTTATTTTATTATGTTTAGGTATCGGCACAGCCTATGCTGATGAGGTGATAAATATTGACCTCAACAATTATGGGAATGCTACGCCATATACAGGAACCGCTGTTGTTGATGATGGCATCAATCGGTGGAATGTTTATTATGGAAGCTGGGGGCTGCCGATGGGTTCGCCTCGCAGTGCTAATCTGGCGGGTTCTACTGAACCATGTCAGCCGAGTACTTATGCGGCACAGGTTTGGATTGGCGATCCCGGTGTTGACCATAATTATGTTACCGGAGCCGGAGACGGATTGATGGATGACGGATTTATTAATAATCCAGCGATTGCAGGAGATCCAAATATACGGTTATGGGGCCGAGATGCTTACGGCGGAACATTTGATGTCTATGTTTATGGCAGTGAGACAGGAAGTTTCACGTTGACAAGAGGCGGTGTTGTAATCGGTACGAAAACTGTAACAGGCGGAATAACTGCCGGTCAGTTTGTCGAAGGCGGAAATTATGTTGTATTTCCGGCTGTTAATATTTCGAATGATCCAGATTTTCTACTTATTAAATATTCAAACATTATAAACGGTATTCAGCTTGTAAAACAAAAAGACCCAATCGCATTACAGAACGGAACTGAATTCGGATTTGCAGACTACGATGTCGCATTCGAGACAAATGGAAGAGGCGAAGATGATCAGCCATTCGGTCCTGATCTTATCGGGCCAGACGACTGGAGCCCTTACGGGTACATCAGTTACCTGGATAGTGGCGAATATATGGAATATGATTTCACAATGGATGAATTAAATGAAGGTGAATACAATGTTTATGTTATAGTTGATGTTCTGGAATATGACGCAAACAACATGGATTTGTATATAAACGATTTGTTCCTTGGTACAGCAAAAGCTCCTTATTCAGGCGGATTAGAACTGGCGCAAACGGCACCACTTACAGTAAATATTTTTGGCGGTTCTGATGTTCAAACTTTCAAATGGGAAATGTCTGCTCTTTATTATCATAATGCTGCATATTTCCGATTCGAACGAATTGGGCCAATTAATATGCCGGATTGTGATGCAGTTTACAGATATGGATTTGAATATGCGGGTGATTTTAACAGGGATTGCAAGATTGATTTTAAAGACCTCGATATGATGACAGAACAGTGGCTTAGCTGCATAGACCCTAATGAAAATAATTGTCCGTAAGTATTGAATAAGGATTGATAGCAAAATGAAAGAATTAATGAAGATATAAGGAGAAGGTGCAATGAAATATAAAATTAAAATGTTATTGATGACTTTGGTTCTTTTAGGCCTTACCCATGCCGTCTTAGGGGCCGCTGGGGAAAGTGTGGTAAAAACAATGTATATCGATGGAGTGCAGGTTGCACAGGCAACAGTCGATGGAAATGGTTTGACCTGGCCCAGTGATTATATAGTAATTGGTGCTGAGGGAAACCGAGGCTATATGTATAACGAGTACTTAGGCAAAATAGATGATTTTGCGATTTATGGTGGAGTTATGCCGGAAAGCCGAGTTACGGCACATTATAATGCAAGAACCAGTTACAGCGGCTATTCATCAGCGGTTCAGGCGGATGTTCCAAAACTCTGGCTGAAATTTGATGACAGCAGCAAAGCAAATAATGCTACTGCGGTAAACTCTGGAACTGTAACTGCAAAGAATGGAACATACATAGTAACAGGTTCAGGTAGTTTCGCAACTGTAGCAGGTTTTGTGACTGGCAGTAATGCAGTTGAATTTGTCGGCCCTGTTTCGGCAGATGGCCCCGGAAGTTGTATTGATATCTTTGATGATGCAGGAGATTTTGGTTCTTTGCTTGACGGCGATGTGTCAATTGAGTTGTGGGTAAATTATACACATTCCCAAGATTATCCAAGATTTTTCCAGCATAATGGTAATTGGGAAGCATTGGGCGGTTATGGCGTTACTGTTAATGATTCGAATCAGTTAATAATGCTGGGCGGCAATGTGAACAATTACGCATCACTTCCGACAGATATTAATAATGGAAGCTGGCATCACATTGTTGTTACATACGATTCAACTTATGTAGAGCCGGTACTGCCCGAAACCGGTGTGTATGCTGATGAAATAGTCTCAGATAACCCAGTCGTTTGGCTGCGTTTTGAGAGCGAAGACCCCATTGATTCAGCAGCTAATGGCGCAAATCACTGGGTAGGTTACGGTTCTGCGGCGAGTATAGTAAGCAGAGTCGGCGGTGTAGGTAACTCTGTTCTTTTAAATGGAACAAGTGGCGCCGGCGTATACGGTGTCGCGATTACAAACAATCCGAACTCTCCTCCTTTGGTTGGAGGAGGATATGCGGTTTATGGCGATCAGTATGCTTTCGCCCCCGGCGATATAACCTTTGAAATGTGGTACAAAACTCTTCCGCCGGGTCAACCGCAGCCAGGCAATTATGCACCGTTTTTCCAGCAGCACGGTTCATATACACACGAACCATGTGCTCCAGCCGTTACCAATTCAGATGGGACAATCCGTGTTTTCGGCGGAGCCGGAGCCGGCTATACGGGTGTAAATTCTAAGTTTGACGGCCAGTGGCACCATCTGGTAGTTACTTATGATGAACAATATTTAGGCGATCCGGACGGGATGTTTGTGAAAGTATATTTGGATGGTGTCTGGAAAGACGATACCAATTTCACTGCTGCCAGATCTATCCTCGGCCCTGAATTATCTCACCTTCTCATCGGTGCCCAGAATGACATTGGAAATACTTATAATGTATTTGCGGGATATATAGATGAGTTTGCAATTTATGATGGACTGCTGAGTCCTGAACGCATTTTAGCTCACTACGTAGCATGGCAGCCGCAGAGTTGTGAAGACCTCGTAGAAAGAGGCTATGCAAGTCCTATGGATTTCAATGAGGATTGTAAGGTAAACTTCGCAGATTTTGCAGAATTCGCAGTCAATTGGATGATGTGTAATGATCCTGAAGATTTGAATTGTACACCGAACTGGTGATATTAAATAATATTGACGGCGGCTGGGTTCGCTTCCCGGCCGCTGTATTGCGGGTTTAATGCCAGAGCAAGTAAACTCGATTATGTAATGCGTATAGAAAACGGCAGAAGTTAATTTTATTCTCGGAGTATAGTGATGAGAAAATTAAAAGGTTTTACATTAGTCGAATTGTTAGTTGTGATTTCAATTATTGCAATGCTTCTTGCGATATTGATACCGAGTCTGCAAAAAGCAAGGCAAGTTGCACAGAGAATAATTTGTTCAAATCATCTAAAAAGTTTGACTTTAGCTAATGCAGCATATGCAACTCAAAACGATGGCCGGTATGTTCCTGTCAGATATGATGATGATCCTTATGATCAGGCATGGGTAGCCAACCAGGCATTCAGGAAATTGCTTGAATGGGACAAATATTTGAAACCGGATGACCTTGTCAAGAATAGAGACGGTACTACTGAAGTATCATATTATGATTTGCCTGATGCGTTTCTTTGCCCAGCCGATGTGATAAGCAGGTACACAAAGAACAGATACTATTTTGACAATGCCAATATATTGCTCAGCTATGGGTATAATTATACAGAATGGTCGATATTAGGGCAATGGGATCCATGGGCTGGTTTTCCTGCGGATGCCGGTCATAAAGCGGCAAACATCAAACAACCAGGAACCAAGTTAGCTTTTACTGATTCTGTAGATTGGTGGGTATCCTGGGGCGGAGCCGATTATTTAAATGGCTGGGATAAACTCGGCCAGACTACTGTTGCGAAATATAAGGCTCTAAGTCCTGCGATTCACGGTCCTGTTATTTATCGTCACAATGAAGGCGCTGTAATTGCTTTCTATGATGGTCATTGCAAATATATGAGAAAACAGGAAGTATTTATCAAAGCAGATCGTGATGCTAAACCCCGAAAACCCGGAATGTGGGTATCTGATCCGGCGTTGTATTTGAAAAATAGAGAACCGTAAATCTGTAATAGTTTTTCATAATAAAATATGTTAAAATAGGGGAGAGCTTAAAATAATTAAGCTGAAATTATGACATTGGAGTGTTGTTTAAATGGAATTTCCTTACGGCAAAGCGCCTTTCTGGATACTTGTAATGGCGATAATAACGGGATTGGCTATGATGCTGTCCCGAACTTTCACCAACGCAGGCCGACCTGATTTGGTATTTGTAGTATTCGCGCCGCGTCACTACGAAGCATATCTTAAATTAATTCCTGAATTCGAGCGCAAACATAATGTAAAAGTTCAGCTTCAGCAGGTACATCAAAGGCCGCTGCAAACTCGCTTGCAGTCTGCATTGCTGGCGGATACCGATGTTCCCGATATGGTTGAAATTATGAATCCATTTATGGGCGCTTTTATGAAAGGGCCTTTAGATGATGTCGGGTTCGTGGATTTGACAGATAGAGTAAAAGCTGAAAAACTCGATGAAAAAATGGTCGAGTCGAGATTCAGTATCTGGTCATCAAGGGGGAGAATATTTGCGCTGCCGCACGACGTTCACCCGGTTGCACTTGCTTATAGGCGCGATATTGTCGAACATCTCGGAATAGATGTAAATAAAATTGAAACTTGGGATGATTTTGTCAGAATCGCACACGAGAAAATTGTGAAAGATGTTGATGGCGACGGCATCATAGACAGGTATGCGCTCGATTTATCAATTTCCGGCACGAGCTTTTTCCCAATCATTCTTCTGCAAAGAGGAGGACGTTATTTCGACTCTCAAGGTAACCTGACTATGGATACAGATATTACGATTGATACAATTTTATGGTATATCCGTCAATCGCGGGGAAAAACAAGAATTTCGTTTCCGGCAGGCGAAGGACAGCCTTTTTATAAAGCGCTTTCAGATGGTATAATACTGTTCAATTTTGTTCCGGACTGGCGGTCAAAAGTTTTTGAAATCGATGCTGAAGACCTGAAAGGTAAAATGGCGCTTATGCCTTTACCCGCGTGGGAAAAAGGCGGCAGACGTACAAGCACATGGGGCGGAACAGGTTTGGCGATTACTGAAAAAAGTAAAAACAAGGAACTTGCATGGGAGCTGGCGAAATTTCTTTATCTTAATAAAAAGGATTTCAGTGACCGTTTCGCAATGCTGAATGTTATTCCGCCGCTTAAAGAAGCATGGGATTTACCTGCCTTCCAGGTAGAAGACGAATATTATTCAGGTCAGAAAATCGGACAAATTTATGCCGAACTTGCACCGGAAACTCCGCCCGATTACGTGGGCGCATATTATGAAATGGTTGACGGCAAAACAAGAGAGGTTCTGATTGACGGCGGCGTTTACTATGAAAAATACGGCGATAAGGGTTTGCGCGAATTTGTAACAGAAAAATTGAAACAAAAGGCTGCTTATGTTCGGCGAGTTATGAATCGAAACGTCTTTTTGCGAGAAGGAGAAGTCGAAATCACTGACGCAAATTCTTCAAAGGAAAACGCCGGATGAAAGATTTAAAGTACAGAGCATACGTAAAAAGAACACCATATTTGTTCCTGGCTCCGTATTTTTGCCTTGTATGTATATTCTTTATTTATCCTTTGATTAGCGCATTTTTGCTTTCATTCCAGCAGACCAACGGCCCAAAAAGCAAAGCATTTGTCGGGCTGAGCAATTATTCATTTGTGCTGACAGATCCCGACTTTCACAAAGCAGTGAAAAACACAGCTATATACGCGGTGTTTTCAATTTTTCTGCAATTACCGATTTCGCTCGGTCTTGCGATGCTGCTCAATACAGCTAAAGACAAGACGAAGGGATTTTTCAGACTGATTATTTTTTCGCCGAATCTTGTCGGGCAAATTTTTGTCGGCGTAATCTTCAGCGTTTTGTTTGTTCCTCGATACGGATTATTCAATCGTTTCATGCAGTCGCTTATTTACTGGGGACTTGAGAACAGATGGCTGGAAAATCCGACGCTTGTGCTGCCGGCGGTAATTATTACCGCGCTCTGGATGTATGTCGGTTTCAATATGATTTATTTTCTCGCAGGGCTTCAGAGTGTCGATAAAAGTTTAGTCGAGGCTGCGAGAATAGACGGCGCTAATCCATGGCAGGTGTTCTGGAATGTAACGCTTCCTGCGATAAAACCTGTTGCTACTTTCGTGGTGGTAATGAGCACAATCGGGTCGTTTCAGTTATTCGAACTTCCATTCTCGCTTTTAAAAGGAGAATTTGGCCCATCAAGTTCAGGATTGTTCATTGTAAGTTATCTATACCAGATGGCATTCCGTGCAGGAGATCTTGGAACAGGTGCCGCTGTAGGATGGATTCTAACATTGATGATTATGATAATCAGCCTTACGCAAATAAAGATGTCAGGCACATTGGAGGAAGGCAAATAATGAATGGCATACATATTTTCCTTCTGTGTCTGGCCGCGTTATTCGTGCTTCTTTATGCTTTGCAGCCTAAACGGCCTAAAATTGCATTTACATATTTGAGATATATTGTTTTGGCTTTAATCGCTGCAATGGTTATGGCGCCGTTTTTCTGGCTGCTTTGTTCTGCGTTCAAGGATTCGTCAGTTTTGATGAAATATACTTTTCTGCCGCCGATTATGAACTGGGCAAAGGAAATTAATCTCAGCAATTTTAGAGAATTATTCAAAAGCCAGCCTTCAATGGAAGGCAACGTTTATTTCTGGCAGTATATTATCAATTCATTGTTCCTTGCATCGATTACAACCATAGTGCAAATGTTCTTTTCTTCAATGGGCGGTTACGCACTTGCGAAATATGATTTCAAAGGCAAGAAAATTATTATGTTCTTTATGCTTGCATCGATGATGATACCCGGCGTTGTTCTGCTTGCTCCGGTTTATAAATTAATCGTCAATATCGGTTTGATGGATACATATTGGGCGCTTGTGCTGCCGGGTGCGTGCAGTGTTTTCGGAATGTTTCTGTTCCGGCAGGCAATCGTTGGTATACCGAAAGACCTTATCGAGGCGGGGCGAATCGATGGATGCAGTGAATTTTCAATTTATATGAATTTGATAATGCCGCTTGTAAGGCCTATGACAGGTGCGTTTTGCCTGGTAACATTTTTGGGAAGCTGGAATAACTTTCTCGGCCCGCAGGTTTATATTAATGCACAGTCAAAATTAACTTTGCCGGTAGTGCTCAATCAATATGTCGGCGTGTATGCCAATCAATACGGTGTTTTTCTCGCAGGTACGCTGCTGGCCATTATTCCGCCTGCGATTCTGTTCTTCTGCCTGCAAAAAGAATTCATCAGCGGGCTGTCGAGCGGCGCTGTTAAAGGCTAAATAACCATGAAGAGACTTATTGTATTCATATTGATATTTAGTTCTTCTATTTGTTGTGCTGACATTAGGCACAAAATAATTCTCAACGGCATTTGGCAGGGCGTCAAAGGGGAAAATTTAACTGAGATTCCGGCAGCAGGATGGCAAGACACTACAGTTCCCGGTAAAACTGACAGCTACGGTGTCGGTGTTCCTGAATATCTTTGGGTGAAAAGACAAATCGATATCCCGCAGGATTGGCAGGGCAGCAGAATTTTTGTTTATTTCGGCGGGGCAAGTTTTGATGCTCACGTTTATATCGATGGGAAGCTGATCGGAAAAGCTCTCGATGGATGGTCGCCTTTCGAATTTGAAATTACTCACGCGGTAAAAACCGGTTCATCACACTTGCTGCAATTACGCTGTCAGGACAGAACGGCTGTTTATACAGAAGGATTCGTCTTTGAACCAAATCAGCCTGAAAATGTACTCGAGGGGAAAATATTAGCTCCTTTAGGCGGACACTTGATGTTCTTCGGGCCATGGGATGATATTTTTTTGATTTCCCGGCCGAACACATATATTGACGATATTACAATCGTTACTTCTACTCGAAAAAATTCACTTACAGTTAAGGGTACGATTTCAAAAACAGAAGCAAACGATTTATGGATTCAAGGAAAAGTAATTGATAGTAATGAAACCGTTCTTGAAATCCCAATTAATGCAGCGGATGGAAATAGTTTTGAAATTTCTGCATCATTTACAAACGCAAAATACTGGTCGCCCGAAAATCCTCATCTTTATAAACTTCATCTCACGCTTCATAAAGGAAAAGATGGAGCTATACTCGACACGCTTGATGAGCGATTCGGGTTTAAGGAATTTTGGATTGAAGGGCCTGATTTTTATCTGAACGGTGTTAAACGCCATCTGCTTGCATCAAGCACATGGCCTGCTGTCAGGTCAGTGCCCGGTCATGCTGAAATACGTAAAAAACTTGAGATGGTAAAAGCGGGAAATAATAATACTTTTCGATTTCATACCTCACCCTGGCCGAAACGATGGAATGATATCGCTGATGAAGTCGGCGTAATGATAGTCAATGAAGCGGCGGTTTATACTGACCGATTCGGAATGTATGCGTATAATGACGAGCGGTTCTGGAAAAATTATCGTGAGCATCTTAAAAATTTCATTAAACGTAATAAAAACAATGCAAGTTTGATTATGTGGAGCATTGAAAATGAAATTCTCTTTATGGGTATGGAAAAATATTGTCCTGACCTGGCGAAGAAACTTGGTGATTTAGGACGCTTCGCAAAACAGCTTGACCCTCATCATCCGATTACTTTTGAAGCAGATATAGACCCGGATGACGCAGCGGATGTGATTGGTCTGCACTATCCGCACGAACTGCCGACTTATACTGATTGGCCGAACACAGCGGATTGGCTTGCTAAAAGAACACAAACAGAAGCAGGCGGCGGAATGCTCGGTGTAACAAGACGAAATTTTTACTGGGACAGGAGCAAACCGTTATATATAGGTGAATATTTATGGGTGCCGCAGGAAGATTACGCGGCAGGCACGATATTTTTCGGCGACGATGCTTTTATTGATAAAAATGTTTTTCATCTTAAAGCGAAATTGCAGGCATGGATTGACCAGACGATTGCATATCGCAGAATGGGTGTATCGGCAATTTGTCCGTGGACGTGCTTTGGTCACGGAGTATGTGTAGAAGAAAATGATAAGCCGTTTTACGAAGCGCAGAAGGATTTTTATCGACCGATAGCGGCGTTTCTGCGGAATAAAGATACAAGATTTTTCTCCGGCGATACTGTCGAGCGAACATTTGATGTTTTTAATGATAGTGATGCTGATTGCAATTTGATTTTGAATTGGAAACTTGCTGACAGCAATCAGTTCGGCGAACAGAAATATTCTTTACAAGCAGGAGGATACAAGGAAGTAAAAATTACGTTTACAGCTCCAGATGTTATAACTGCAAAAGAAATATATTTGGAAAGCGGTTTGGCAAGCGATAATAAAGCGGTTCAAACAAAATATGTAATTGAGAAAAGGCAGGATATCATACAGCCGGCCGGTGCGAATGTTTTTTTGTATGATCCGTGTGGGACATTTACCAAATATATTCCTTTTGCAAAGAAAATAAGCTCATTCGAGGAATTGAAACCGTCTGATATTTTAATAATTGCTCCTCAAGCATCAACTAAAGATGTTGGTGGTATTCAGCAGATTGGTTCATCTGGTTTCGATTCCAGAAAATTCCTTTCGTTTATCGAAAAAGGCGGAAAAGCGATTGTGCTTGAGCAAAGCAGCCTTGATAAATTCAGGTTGAATTTGTCTCTTGCCGCGAAAGCTTCAACGATGACATTTGCATTAAATAAGGAACATCCGCTGCTTAAAGGGATTGACTCTGAAGACCTGAAATTCTGGCGGGGTGATAATTATGTTACAAGTTATGAAATCATAAGACCTGCCTGCGGCGGAGCAAGAGCCATAACTGTATCCGGCGGCAATCTCGGACTTGAGCATTGCGCTATACTCGAACAGCCATTCGGAAAAGGAAATATCCTTTTCATTCAGGCTTTAGTCGGTACAAAATTAGACAGTGAACCAGCCGCAAGAAAAATATTCCAAAATTCATTGGACTATATGGCAGGTAAAGAATCCCAGGATTCTAAAATGCTTGTCTTTGCCGAAGATAGTAATTTCACGCGAACTCTCGTAAATATTGGAGTTAAACAAAACAGGATTCACGATATAAACGAAAACACTCTTAAGGATGTTGATATTCTCGTATTGCACGAAGGCGGAGAAAAGATAATTAAAGAAAAAGAGGCAATAGCATCATTTCTAAAAAGCGGCAAAACAGTTTACTGGCATTGCCCTGACGCAAAAACTTTTGATGAGTTAAAATCAATTTTCAACGCCGATAAATTTGAAATCGCATCTTCTCAGGGGCCTGTCGCAATTAATTCAAGGGATAATAAATTGTTTACGGGTATTTCGCGTGAGGATTTATTGTTTATTGATAGGCAAAAAGGGTGGAGGCGGGAATTATCATTAGACCCTGGCGTCATTGACAGAGCGTTAATGCCTGAGCGAAATCCTGATGAACTGAGGGCATTAATTGAAGCTAAGAAGATGGAGCTGAAAGGCAATTCCATTTCAATCGATGGCAATGAAGTCGTTTTCAAATCGAGAGGCATGGCCATTGGATGGATTGACGTACCGAAAAAAGGAATTTACGATTTGTCTCTTATCGCAGGGGGTACGCAATTAAGAGGGACGTATCCCCTGGTTTTGATCAAAGTCGATGAACATGCGGCCGCACAGGTGAGTGTTTCGGGTGAAGAAATTATGGAAACCAGATTTCTCGCTCAACTTCCTGCCGGTAAAAGTAAACTTCAGATTCATTTCCTTAATGGAGATGATTGGGAGGCTATACGAATCCTCAAACTGAAAGGCATCGGCATTGGAAGTGTGATTAGTATTCCGGAAAATATTGAAATACTTACATTGCCTGCTGCCCTGACGAGCATAAAGGCAGGCAGCGGCAGAGTTGTTATCGATAATGTTCGGTGGGAAAATGATGCTGATAATATCAAGGGGCTGCGCTATGCGTCTGCTTTGTTTGCAAATCTTGGTGCATCGTTTGAAATGAATATAGGAGAAAACAAAACATGGCTGCTGTCTGATAGGTTTAAATTGATTGGAGACAGCCCGCATTTTGAAAAAACAAATACTCAGCTAATCCTGCGCAATAATGGAATTGTTGCCGCTGAATTTAATTGCGCGGCTCAGGGCGAATATACTTTGCTTCTAAAAGGGTATTCCACCCCGGTTAACGGAAAATACGCTGAAGTGGAAGTTAAAATCGACGATAAAGTTATAGGAAAAAAAGAAATCGCATCTCGAAATATTAAAGAATTCGAAATTGCTTCCACTAATATTTCCCAAGGAAAACATATTATATCTATAACTTATCTTAATGATACATTCGATAAGGCGCAGGATTTGAATTTATATATAGATGAATTTGGTTTTAAGGCAAATTGATGGCAAAGATTAAAATACCGTTATGCTCAAATGTAAAATTCAATGATAATTGGAAGCGGTGTGTCGGAACCGGCAGATTGGGATTAGCACTGCAAAAGGAATATCTGGATTCGCTTTCGATTGTGCAGGAAAATATCGGATTCGATTATATTCGCGGCCACGGTATTCTGACCGACGATGTTGGAATTTACAGAGAAAAGCAGGGTGTCGGACCGGTTTTTAATTTTACTTACCTCGACAGAATTTTTGATTCCTTTTTATCTCATAAAATTAAACCTTTCATAGAACTTGGCTTTATGCCGAATCAATTGGCAAGCGGAACGCAAACCGTTTTTTATTGGAAGGGCAATGTAACTCCTCCGAAAGATTACGCTTTGTGGCGCAATCTTATTAAAACGCTTTTTAAACATCTTATAAGCAGATATGGCATTAAGGAAGTACGTACTTGGCCGGTTGAAGTCTGGAACGAGCCTGATTTAGCGATTTTCTGGCAGAACGGCGATCAGCAGGAATATTTTAAATTATATCGTGAAAGTGTCGCGGCAGTCAAAGAGACAGATTCGAATATTCTCGTCGGCGGACCGGCAACATGTCCCGGTGCGATTCACTGGATTCAGGTTTTTCTTGAAATGTGTGATAAAACCAAAACCCCTGTTGACTTTGTTTCGCAACATTCATATTGCGGCAAGACCCCTGAAAAAGGACTTGAAATTGTTTACCACGAACTTTTGGCTAATGACCATTTGCTCGACCAGTTCAAACAGTCGCGCGAACACATAATAAAATCTGTGTACCCGGATAATATGCCGCTGCACATTACAGAATATAACTCATCATATATTCCGAAATGTCCGGTTCACGATACTGCTTTTAACGCTGCGTTTCTTGGCAAAGTATTGGCTTTTGGAAGCGATTATGCGGATTCATTTTCATATTGGACTTTCAGCGATGTGTTCGAGGAAGACGATGTCCCGCAATCGCAGTTTCATGGCGGATTCGGTCTTGTCGCGCTGAATGGAATTGTAAAACCGACGTTTCATTTATTCGCATTCTTCGCGAAATTAGGTAACCAACTTTTGCATCGCGATAATGATATGATTGTAACAAAACGAAATGATGGTGCGGTTGTGATTGTTGCCTGGAATCCGGTTGCAAAAAAGGTAACGGAATTCAAGCGTGATTTTGATTTGGAAATTTCCCTCAATTGCAGTCAATGTGTAATAAAGCAGCAAACTGTCGATGAGGAAAACGGCAACGCGTGGAACGCATGGCGAACTATCGGCAGGCCGCGATATCCTGATAAACAGCAGCTTGAAACGCTTAAACAGGCATCTGTGCCGGCAGTCGGTGTAAAACGTCAGCAGGTAAATAATGGAAGTGCCGGATTAAAATTTTCGTTGAATAAAAATGCGGTATGTTTAATTGAATTGAGTGAATTGAAAGACCAGACAGGCACTTATCCCGGTCTCGATGATTCGAAAATAACTGGATATTAAAACAAGGAGCAAGAAATGAATGATATTTTGAACAGGTCTTTATGTAAAACATACGCTAATTTTTTTCCAATTGGTGCGGCCGTTTGCCCGGATATAATAAAAACCCATAGTGAGCTTCTGAAAAAACATTTTAATTCTCTTACTTGCGAGAATCATATGAAGCCGGCTTTAATACATCCTGAAGAAAAAAAATGGCAATTCGAGGAAGCCGATGCGATTGTTGATTTCGCCACCGCAAATAAAATGAAAGTTCGCGGGCATACACTTGTCTGGCACAAACAGGTTCCTGATTGGATGTTTATCGACAGCAAAGGAAACGAAGTCGGCAGAGACTTATTGCTCGCCCGAATGAAGGAACATATCACGGTTATGATGGAACGCTATAAAAAACAGGTTTATTGCTGGGACGTTGTAAACGAAGCAATTGAAGATAAAGGCCCGGAAGCGTACAGACAAAGCAGATGGTATAAAATCATCGGCCCTGATTTTGTCGATAAGGCATTTGAATTCGCCCGCAAAGTCGATCCCGAAGCTAAACTGTTTTATAATGATTATAATTGTACCTCACCTGAAAAGAGCAAAAAGATTTATAATATTGCCAAGCGTCTAAAAGATAATGGCCGGCTGATTGACGGAATAGGAATGCAGGGGCACTGGAATATTTATAATCCTTCTTTCGACAGAATCATGGATACTATTGACTTGTATTCATCGCTGGGACTTAAAATCCAGATAACTGAACTGGATATATCTATGTTTCTATTCGATGATGAAACAAAAGAGTTTAAACAGCCTACAGATGAAATGATTTGGCTGCAGCAGGAACGGTTCGAAGGAATTTTCAAAATTTTCAGGGACTATCGTGACATAATCACCGGTGTAACATTCTGGGGTGTTGCAGATGACTACACGTGGCTCGATGATTTCCCGGTTAAAGGCCGCAAGGATTGGCCTCTGCTGTTTGATACGCAGCATAAGCCCAAGAAAGCATTTGCAGGCGTTGTTAATTTTGAATAATCAGGCATTTGCATTAAGTTTTTGATTGTGATATAATCATCTGCCGGAAGTTTTTAATAAGGATGTGTAGTTATGGCAAAAGTGTTTTTGAAAGACGTCCAAAAAGTATATGATAACGGCTTTGCAGCGGTAAAAGGAGCAAGCCTTGATATCGCTGACAAGGAATTTATGGTCATAGTCGGGCCTTCAGGATGCGGTAAAACAACAACACTTAGAATGATTGCCGGTCTGGAAGAAATATCCGGAGGAACTATTACCATTGGCAGCAGAGTAGTAAACGATGTGCCCCCCAAAGACCGTGATATAGCCATGGTTTTTCAGAATTACGCACTTTATCCTCACATGACAGTTTTTCAGAATCTTGCGTTCAGTCTTAAACTTCGCAAGTATCCTAAAGCTGAAATCAAAAAACGCGTTTCAGAAGTTGCCGAAATGCTTGATATCAGCAGTCAGCTTGATAAAAAACCCAAAGCTCTCTCCGGCGGACAAAGACAGCGCGTCGCGCTCGGCAGGGCGATTGTGAGAAATCCGGCAGCGTTTTTATTTGATGAGCCGTTGAGCAATCTTGACGCCAAACTTCGCGTAACAACACGAGCAGAATTGAAGGCACTGCACCGCAGGCTTAATACGACATCAATTTATGTTACTCATGACCAGGCTGAAGCAATGACGCTGGGCGACAGAATATGCGTTATGTACAATGGAGAAATTCAGCAGGTTGCGGCGCCTATGGAAGTTTATGATAAACCTGTAAATCGTTTTGTCGCGGGTTTTCTCGGCACTCCGCCAATGAACTTCCTTAAAGGGAAAATATCTTCAAGTGATGGCAAAAACGTGTTTATATTGACTGACGGCGATATTGTCGAACTGAAAAACGATAATGGTCAGTTAAAATCATATATGGAAAAAGAAATGGTTCTGGGTGTCAGGCCTGAACATTTTACTGTTGAACCATTTGCAGGCCAATCCAATAACGGCATTAAGTCGCAAGTCAATGTTGTTGAGCCTTTGGGCGACAGAAAAGATGTTTATATGTCCAGCAGGTCAGGACAAAAGTTCATAGCAAATCTCGATCCCCATACCGCTATTGATGTTGACCATCAGGTTACGATGTACATAGATATCAATAAGGCGCATATATTTGAGCCGGGCGAAACGGGAAAGAACATCACAATCAGTAAAAACTAATTTAGATTATTCTTTAGTTTGCGATGAGAATTGAGCCGCTGTTCCGAGACCTGTCGCAATTTCCGGTATGACCCCTTTGCGTACATAAATCGGATGAATCAATTTGCGAATGGAGGGGAGTCTTTTCGCGAAAACAATCATTACCGCTAAACTCAAAATTCCGCTAAACAGCATTGTATATGGTGTACCGAAATAGTGAGCTGAAATTCCTGCAAGCAGACTTCCGAAAGGCGCAACTCCTATAAATGCCATTACATGCAGACTTAAAACCCGGCCTCGCATATTATCATCAACAATAGTCTGGAGAATAGTATTTATCGATGCCATTTGCACCATAATGCCAAATCCCGGCAGTGCGATAAGCAAAAGAGAGAGCCATATGTTTCTTGAAAAAGAAAAACCTATGACGCCGATAGCAAAAACTCCTGCCGCGATAACTACAATTGTATCAAGTCCCTGAACAGTTTTGCGCCTTGCGAGAAATATGGCGCCTACGAATGCACCGATTCCGGTTGACCAGAGGAGAGAGCCGTAAGTTTGAGGACCTCCCTGCAAAATACTTTTTGCGAATACAGGCATTAAAACCGAATATGGCATAGCGACAATACTCATCGCCGCTGTGTACCAAAGAATAAACCTAATTGGCATAAAACCGAAAGAATACGAGATGCCTTTTTTGATGCCTGAAATCATTGCTTCGTTATGCTTTACTTTAGCGATGTCAGGAAGTCGCATTGCCAAAAGGGAGCCAATCACTGCTATAAAGCTTATGGCATTAATAAAGAAGCATGATGCTTCTCCGATTTTACCAATTAAAAACCCGCCAATCATAGGCCCGATCTGCCTTGCCATATTGAAAATCAGAGAATTAAGTGCAATTGCATTTGGCAAATCGTTTTTATCGTCTAACATCTCTGTAACAAAAGCCTGACGTGTAGGCATATCGATTGCATTTACTATTCCCAAAAAGATTGAAAGCATAATGATTCGCGGTATTGTTACTACATCGAAAGCCACGATAAATGCCAGGAAAAATGCCTGAACCATCGCGAAAATTTGAGTGATGATGATAATCTTTCTGCGAGGCCATCTATCCGCAAAATCCCCGCCGATTAATGAACCAAGGAAAATAGGAATCTGACCGCAAAACGAAACAAGCCCAAGATGTAATGCTGAGCCGGACAATCTATATACAAGCCAGCCGAGCGCCGCCATCTGCATCCATGTGCCGATAAGTGAAACGCCCTGACCTGCAAAAAATAATCTGTAATTTCTGTGTTTTAAGGCCCGCAGTATTAATCGTAAATTACTTTTTTCCTGCGAACCATTATTGTTCGTAACCATTTTTATCCCTAATCAGGCGAACCTGAAGAATGTGTTTATTGATTATATAAATGTTTAAAATCATAACAATAAATAAATGTTTTCTTATAATTCTAAAAGCAGGCATTGATAAGTTTCAACATTTTTATTTTCCGTTAAATAGAGAATATGATATATTTAAATGACATAATAGGTGCTGTTTAGCAGTTTTATGGATAATCTGGATTCGGCATATATTTAATCGGTACTTGACAGGAGTCTGAATGATAAAGTTAGCGATGATTGGCGCAGGCGGTTATGCGTTTAACTTGATTAAATGGATTTGGGAAATTCCTGACAAGTTCGAGCTTGTAGCCGTTAGCAGTAATCCTTCAAGGCAATCTCCCGGAAGAAGCGCTTGTCAGGAAAAAGGTATTCCTGTTTATGATACCACCGACCAGCTAATTGCCGGCATCAAAGGCAAAGCCGATGTAATTTATGTTCCCACACCTATAAATACCCATTTTAATCTTACGAAAAAATGTGTTGATGCAGGGTTTGATGTTTTTCTCGAAAAGCCTCCGGTTGCGACAATCCAGGAATTGGATGAACTGATAAAAATCGTTTCGCAAAAAGGCAAAAGCGTTCCTGTGGCATTTCAATATCTGCATTCGGCAATGTTGCAGGAATTGAAAAAACGAATCGTCGAAGGCCGTTACGGCAAAGTAAAACGCGTAAAAGGCATGGCAGGCTGGCCAAGATTCGATTCGTATTATCAGCGAAGTGAATGGGCAGGCAGACTCCGAATGAATGGCGAATGGATTCTTGATGGCACGATTAATAATCCGCTTGCACACATGCTCGCAGACCAGCTTTATCTTGCAGCAGAGCAACCAGATGCGATGGCCGTGCCTGTCAGTATAGAAGCAGAACTTTACCATGGCCATAATATTGAAAGTGAAGACACAAGCAGTCTCAGAATAATATCTGACAAAGGTGTTGAAATACTCTTCAACACAACTCTTTGCTCCGGTAGCAAAATCGATACTTTAGTTACAATCGAGTGTGAAAAAGCTAAAATTGACTATTCAGCTTTCAGTAAAGCGACTATAACGTTGGCAAACGGAGAAGTTGAGCAAATTGAAGATACTGCTGAGAAGCGAATTAATATGCTTAACAATATAGCCGACCGATATATGGCTAAAAAACCTTACCTTGTGAGCCTTGAAACATGCAGACCTTTTATGCTTGCTGTCAACGGCGCTTTCGAATCCTGCGGATGTTATCCCAATGGGATTGATAAAAGCTTTTTAACTTTTACCAAAGAAACAGAACCCGCCGGCGATACCGTTAAAACCGTTATAAAGGGTATTGACGCTATTTTAAAAAATGCGCACGAGACTGGCAAATTATTCTCCGAAGTTGGTGCGAATTGGGCCAAAAAATCTAAAAAAATTGATTTGAAGGGTTATAAAAAATTCCCTGTTTTTTCTGATTTGAATTAATGAGCAATTTTATATTGCATCGGCGACGATTTATAATTTTTCTTAAAAGCGCGGTAAAAAGAAGATAAATCTTCGTATCCGACTTCAAAAGCAATGGCCGCAATATGCATTTCTGTATTTCGAAGAAGTTCCGCAGCCTTTTTACATCTTACTAAATTCAAAAATTTAATATAACTCATACCTGTCAGATTATTACATAAATTCGTAAATTGTCTTTGTGATACTTTTCCCAATCTCGCCGCATCTGCAAGGCCGTATTGTTCGTGACAGTTCTGAGAAATGAAATCAATTACTGATTTTACTCTCTCTTTGCTGTCAGGAGAACTCGTGGAACTTTTTTGGTTACTGTCTAAACGTGCTCTGTAGATTTGCAATACTGCAAGGCTCAAATTTTGAACTATAGATAATTTATATCCCGGCGGCTTTATGTTTTGTTCAAAAAGCATCTGCCGAAGATTTCTTTTTATATTTTCAGAGATATACAAAGGTAATGTAAAAGGCTCATCTGTATTCAATAAATAATCAACGATATATTTATTTAATCCTGCTGCGAGAGCATCGAAATAAACCGAAAAAATTGTCATTTGCTTTCGCGGTCTGTCTGTTAATTTATGTTCCCTGCCTTTCGGCATGATAATCACCGAATCCGATTCGACGTTGAAATGTTTATTTTCGAATTCGAGGAAACCCTCACCGTAAACAATAAACAGAATACTTGGATTTATATGGCTGTGGGCTAAATTAGATGAAACCAGCCGTTTTTGCCTGCTTTCAATCAAAACACCGTAATCAGGCAATGAAAAATCAATTTTATGAATATTAGTATGTTTCATAACTTCTTATTATAGCAGTGTTTTCAGGTAAATCAAGCGTAAATTGCTGAAAACGCAAATCATCAATGCCCGATTCGCATAGACTCTTTTTACAGCAAGGTTTACACTGATTATATGAATAACTGGAAATATAAGCTTACAGATGTAAACGGATTCAAATCTTTATGCAGTCAGGTTGGCTGCCGTTTAGATGCGATTGAAGATGTTTCAATCCTTGCTGAGCCTGTAAAGGCCGGCGATTTAGTGATTCCCAATTCCCTTGCCGTTCACCCGATGGAAGGCGCAGATGGCGATCCGCTTGGCAGACCTGGCGAATTATCTTTAAGAAGGTACAAAAGATTCGCCGCCGGTGGTGCCGGTCTATTGTGGGCCGAAGCCATAGCAGTTGTTTCGGAAGGCAGGGCAAATCCACGTCAGCTTTGGCTCAATGACCAAAGCAAAGACGCGTTTGCACAAATGGTAAAAGTGATGCGCCAAGCCGCAAGGGAAAGTATGGGCAGCGGACATAATCCTGTTATTGTCGCCCAGCTAACCCACTCTGGCAGATACAGCAAACCTGATGGTACAGCGAAACCTCTCATTCCGCAGCGTGACCCATATCGAGATAATCTTGTTCCCGAACCGCGTCCCACAATAAATAAGCAAAGCAAAGTAACAGATGATAATATAGTTTCCGATGAATATCTCGATAACCTTATCGCATCTTATGTAAAGGCCGCTAAACTCGCCTTCGAAGCCGGCTTTGATGCGGTCGATATAAAATCATGCCATGGATATTTGATTAATGAATTGCTTGCCAGCAGGAATAGAAAAGGCAAATACGGCGGCTCATTTGAAAACCGCACAAGATTTCTGCTTTCAGTAATTGACGCAATTCACAGCGAATTAGGCAGCGACAAACAAATTGCCGTAAGACTTGGTTTCTATGACGCGATACCATTTCCATTCGGCTGGGGCGTTGATGAAAAGGATTATATAAAGCCTGATTTGACCGAACCAAAAAAACTTTTAGCATTGCTTAGTGCCCGCGGCGTGAAGTTAATAAATTTCACAATCGCAAATCCATATTACAATCCCCACGTCGGCAGGCCTTTCAATCAGCCGATAAAAGGAGCATACGAAGAACCTATGCATCCGCTAAAAGGTGTCGAACGTTTGATAAATCTCGCGGGCGAAATCCAAAATGAATTTCCTGATATTGCGATTGTCGGTACCGGTTACAGTTGGCTTCGTCAGCTCTTCGACAATATCGCAGCGGCAAGCAAGCGAAACGGCAAATCGAAAATCATCGGCGCAGGTCGAATGGCTTTTGCTTATCCTGATTTCGCTAAAGATATTCTCACCAAAGGCAACCTCGACAAAAGCAAAGTCTGCATAGGATGCAGCGCATGTACTCAACTAATGCGTGATGGCCAAACCGCAGGCTGTGTCGTTCGTGACAACAAGATTTACGGCCCAATTTTTAAACATGGCAGAATGAGCGACAAAACCAATCTGCAAAGTCTTTCGCAAAATTGCCTTCAATGCCAGGAGCCGACTTGTCAGCTTGGATGTCCTGCGGGAATTGATATTCCACTATTTATAAAGCAATTTCTCAATGGCGATGAAAAAGCTGCTTATGAAACAATTCGCAAATCGAATATTCTACCCGAAATATGCGCATGGCTTTGTCCTGTCGAGCAGCAGTGTCAGGGCAGTTGTCTCCAGAAATTCATCGGCGATGGAGCGCTGCCGATAGCTGAAATTCAAAGATACCTTGCAGAGCAGGCCAATAAAAACGGCTGGTCGAAAATAAAATTACCAGAAAATTCTACAGGCAAAAATATCGCAATAATTGGCGCAGGTCCTGCCGGTCTTTCCGTGGCTGCTATTCTTCTCGAAGCAGGGCATAAAGTAACAATTTTCGATAAAGCCTCTGATTTAGGCGGAATGATTCAATCCGTCATACCTGCCGAGCGTCAGCATATCGCGCTCAAAAGAGAAATAGAAGCGATTTTCAAAGATGTTCCGGATTCGCGAATGCAATTGCGTTTGAATACAGAATTAAATGAAGGCTTCAACCTTGACAATATTATGGCAGATGGTTTCGATGCCGCATTTATTGGACTTGGTCTGCCAAAAGGTATAAATTCTTCAGACGAAAAAATCAACGGCCTCTACGATTCACTCGAATTTCTCAATCTCGCAAAACAGTCTGAAACAATGAATCTTGCGGGCAAACGCGTCGCTGTAATCGGCGGCGGCAACACAGCAATGGATGCCGCAACTACAGCAAAAAAACTTGGCGCAGAAGATGTTTATGTCATTTATCGCAGGTCATTCGAGCAGATGCCGGCGTGGTCTGCCGAACGAGACAGGGCGATGGAGCAGGGTATTCATTTTATTGTGCTTACTAATCAACTGAGCTATGAATCGCAGAATGGCAAAATAACTGGGATAAAAGTTTGTCCGACAAAACTTTCGCAGCCTGATAAATCCGGCCGGCGCAAACCAATACCAGATGAAAAGAACGCTTACAAATTGGATACAGACATTGTTATTGAAGCGATTGGACAAACCGCGGAGGATAAAATTGAAAGATTACTCCCCGGCGTAGAAATTGAAAATGGCCTTATAAAAACTCTGCCGAACAGTTTCGCGTCGACACGCAAAGCTGTTTTCGCTGGCGGAGATTTGGTGCGCGGTGCATCGACGGTTGTCGCCGCGGTCGCTGATGGCAGAAAAGCTGCTGTGGAAATCAACGAATATTTGAAAGGTGAAAAATGAGTGATAGACAAGTAGCCATTGTAACCGGCGCAAGCAGAGGAATTGGCAAAGCAGTCGCCAAAGAGCTTGCCGGGTTAGGTTTTGATATTGTAATAAATTATTTCGATTTCAAGGATGGCAAGCCCGATGATTCAGCGGCTTTGCAAACCGAGAAAGAAATCAAAGACTGCAAAATTCTCCGCGGCGATGTCAGCAATGCCGAAGACAGGAAAACACTCGTCGAATTCACTAAACAAAATTTCGGCCGATGCGATATGCTCGTCAATAACGCGGGCGTCGCTCCCGCGAAGAGAGTTGATATTCTCGAAGCATCTGAAGAAAGTTTTGACAGAGTGATGAATATCAATCTTAAAGGGCCGTATTTCCTCACGCAGCTTGTTGCAAACTGGATGATCGAGCAGAAAAAACAATTCCTCGATAGAAATTTCCGAATCGTCAATACCGCGTCCATGTCCTCATACACAAGCAGCCCCGCAAGAGGCGAATATTGCCTCAGCAAAGCGGGTGTCAGTATGATGACGATGCTCTACGCCGACAGGCTCGCCGAATTCAACATCGGCGTTTTCGAAATCCGCCCGGGAATTATAATGACCGACATGACAAGTGTCGTTAAGGAAAAATATGACAAGCTAATCGCCGAGGGTATTACACCGATAAAACGCTGGGGGGTTCCAGAAGATATCGCAAAAGCTATTGGCGCAATCGCCGAAGGTCGCCTTGATTTTTCAACCGGCCAGGTAATAAACGTCGATGGCGGTTTTCATTTCAGAAGATTATAAGGAGAAAAAATGGCACTGAGGCAGATTGGAAATCAAAAAGTAAGAGTTTATAAATATAACACAGTAATTATCGGCGCAGGCGCGGCAGGAATGAATTGCGCAAAAAAGCTTTACGAGTTTTTTGAAAGTAAAGGTATCAAAGATGCCGCTGCAAATATCGCGGTAGTTACTCGCGGGCTGCCTTTGGGCGCTTCTCGAATGAGCGGCTCCGACAAGCAGACATATTATAAAATGGGAACAAGCCCCGATGTTGCCGACAGCGCAGAAAGTTTCGCCTCCTCATTAACTGCTGCAGGCTGCTGCCACGGCGATTTAGCTTTGGCCGAAGCAATCGGTTCGCTTCGTGGATTTTATAACCTTGTCGAAGCAGGCGTTCCGTTCCCGCATGATTCGATGGGCACATACATTGGTTATAAAACAGACCACGACCCGTATGAAAGAGCGACATCCGCCGGCCCAAAGACAAGCAAATTCATGAGCCAGTGCCTCGAAAAAATTGTCCGAAGATACGGCATTGAAATATTCGACAGTAAAGAAGCCGTCGAATTTTTAACATCCGGCACAGGCGAAGATAAAAGAATCATAGGCGTTGTTACGATTGACGCAAAGTCAGTTACGCAGGACGATTTTGCGATTAATATTTTTTATTTTAATAATCTTGTCCTTGCGGCGGGCGGTCCGGGAGAACTATATCAAACAAGTGTCTATCCTCACGGCCAGGTTGGCATTCACGGCATTGCTCTCAAGGCAGGTCTTGCCGCCGAGAATCTCACTGAATCGCAATTCGGCCTCGCGAGCACCAAATTCCGCTGGAACGTTTCCGGAACGTATATGCAGGTTATACCCCGAATCTTCAGCACCGACGCAAACGGCGGAGATGAGCGTGAGTTTCTCACTCCATTTTTCCCATCGATGAGCAAAATGGCGACGGACATATTTTTAAAAGGTTATCAATGGCCTTTCGACCCGCAGCGAATTGAAAATCTGCAATCATCGCTGGTTGACATTCTCGTCTTTAATGAAAATCAAAAAGGCCGCAGAGTGTTTATGGATTTCCTTCATAACCCAATCGGCAGCGAGGGTATGTCCGAATTTAAATTCGAAAACCTTGAACCAGAAGCATTGAACTATTTAAAGGCAGCCGGTGCGATGCAAAAGCTGCCCATCGAACGCCTTGAACATATGAACAGGCCCGCGATTGATATTTACAAAGAGCACGACATTGATTTGTATACAGAGCCTCTGGAAATTTCCGTCTGCTCGCAGCACAATAACGGCGGCTTTGCGATAAATAAATGGTGGGAATCTAATATCAGGCAAACATTCGTTATTGGCGAAATGGCCGGTTCTCACGGCATCAAACGCCCCGGCGGTTCCGCTCTCAACGCAGGCCAGGTCGGCGCTTCAAGAGCCGCGGAGTACATCGCCAACGTTTATGCCGAAAATATCTCTAAAGATGAAGATGATTCGCAAATAGAAAAATCGATTGAGAAAATCACAAAATTATTCAATACAAACTCCGATTTAAACTCACAGCAGGTCATTTTACAAATCCAGCATCGGATGACAACTTTTGCCGGCCATATCAGAAAATTAGAAAATACCCAAAAAGCTCTCAGCGATGCGATTGAACTTCATAGAAAAATCCAAACTATTGGCTTTACCATAAAAAATCCGAAAGATTATATTTCAGCTATTCAAGCCGAACATCTGGCATTTGCAAGCACCGCATATTTAAAAGCAATAGTCGAATTATTAAAATCCGGCAGCGGCTCCCGCGGCTCGCATTTGGTTTTGATCGACGACGGCATCGAAATTCATCCCGATGTAAAAGACCCCGACACCGGCAAACCGCTGAAATTCAAACCTGAAAACAAAGACTTGAGAAATTCCATGATAAGGATACAATTCAATGAAAGTACAGGCCAATTTGAATGCCGCAGCGTTCCTGTAAGACCCGCTCCGAAAGACACAAAGGCATTCGAACCCGCCTGGACTGATTACAGAGAAGGTAAAATTTATAATTAGGAGTTTAAGATGGCGAAACATTCAAGGCTTGAAGTTTTAACTGCGATGAAGAAAATCGGTCTGATTCCCGTTTTCTATCATAGCGATTTCGAAACAGTTAAAAATATCGTAATTGCCTGTGCAGATGG
>MHXZ01000075.1 GCA_001825665.1 Planctomycetes bacterium GWF2_41_51
CTTTGTTATCACTCATATTGCCGACCTTTGTTTTGCGAAAAATAATAGCCGAGCATTTTATCACGGTGCTGATGTAAATTTCAAAGGAAAATTTTATATTTTTTACAGAAGCCTGTCCCTCAATGCTTATTTTGCTCGTCCGGGACACTCGAAGTGAGTCTTTTGCTGATAACTTTCTCTAAAAAAGGAAGGAATACCAATACAATTAACGACAAAATTGTCGAGAAACCTGCCAGCAGGTACATTCTCGCGCCGCACGCCATGCCGATACTGGCTACAATCCATATACCGGCGGCGGTAGTAAGGCCGTGAACGCCGATTCCACTATGAATTATTGCTCCAGCCCCCAAAAAACCAATACCGCTTACAACTTGTGCTGCTATTCTGCCCGGTTCAGCGTTGGCAAGAGTTGTTGAAATGATGGTAAAAATACAGGAACCAAGGCAAATCAGTATGTTTGTCCTGACTCCCGCTGCTTTTCCTCGAAGTTCCCTTTCGATGCCTATTGCGCTGCCGAGAACTAAAGCTATCGTTAGTGAAATAAAATCCAGCCAGTCAAATTGCATAAAATACCCTTTAAAAACCTTAATATTGTACTTAATATGCGACAGTAAACAAGCATTTATATAGTAAGTTTAAGTGTTGACCCGTCCGGTAATTTGTGATTTAATGTTTGGCTGTACAAGGTTTTAACTTTTTTTGGAGAAAGAATAAATGAAAGTCAGTAAAAGGGCACAGTCTGTTCCCCCATCAGCAACAATGGCAGTTGACACAAAAGCAAAAGAACTCAAAGCGAAAGGCATCGATGTAGTAGGTTTCGGCGCAGGTGAGCCGGATTTCGACACTCCGCAATATATAAAAGATGCAGCAATAGCTGCTATCAAAGCAGGAAAAACAAAGTACACGGCGACACCGGGTATTCCGGAACTTCGAAAAGCTATCGCAGAAAAACTTCTGAAAGAAAATAATCTTAATTATAAACCTGAACAAATCATTGTAAATATCGGTGCAAAGCATTCTGTTTATGAGAGTATGCAGGCAGTTCTTGATGATGGTGATGAGGTTATCGTGCCTACGCCTTATTGGGTAACTTATCCAGAAACGATAAAGCTGGCCGGCGCGGTAATGAAGCTGGTGCAGACCGACCCAAAAAATGATTACAAGATTACACCTGAGCAGGTTAAAAAAGCGATAACCACGAAAACCGCAATGATAATCATTAACAGCCCGAATAATCCGGGCGGCTTTACATATACACCTGATGAACTCAGGGCAATAGCAAAAGTGCTCGAAGGCACGAATGTAATGGTGCTCAGCGATGAGATTTATGAACGGCTCGTTTATGATGGTACGAAATTTATCAGTTTTGCCGCTTTGAGCGAAGACGCTTATAAACGAACTATAACAATAAACGGTTTCAGCAAGGCTTACGCGATGACCGGCTGGAGATTGGGTTATGTCGCAGGTCCGATAGAAGTAATTAAAGCAATGGACAGACTTCAGGGGCACATGACACAAAACCCGGTGAGCTTTGTTCAGCAGGGCGGATTAGTTGCGTTCACAGAACCTAACGGCGAAGTTGAAAAAATGAGAATCGAATTTGAAAAACGCGCAAAATTTATGGCGGATAAATTAAACGCAATCGAAGGCGTTAAATGTCCAAAGCCGACCGGTGCATTTTATTGTTTCCCTGATGTTTCGGCGCATTTCGGCAGGACAATCGGCGGCGTGAAAATCAATAACAGTATGGATTTCGCGGCAGCTCTTTTGGAACAGGCAAATGTTGCTCTTGTTCCGGGCGGGGCTTTCGGCTGTGATAATAATGTCCGGCTGAGTTTCGCGACGTCTGTGGAACTAATTACAAAAGGGATTGATAGATTGGAAAAATGGCTCAAGAGCTAACGAATCAGAATTCGGAATTGCCGCTTTTCAAGCATCGTCAGCCGATGAGCGGCTGGATAATGCTGATTTTCTGGTGGGCGATGATTTTAGTCGCTCTGCATGCATCGACGCATATGGTCGGCGCGGGCGATACCTGGGTTGCGATGGCCTGCGGAAGACATTTTATAAATCACGGCGTTGATACAGTTGAACCGTTCAGTGCCAATTCGCATAAAGCAGGCCCAACCGAAGCCGACATAGAAAAATGGCCGAATTGGGCGCAATGGATTACTGATAAAGTTGGATTGGAAACGGTGCAAAAATGGCATCCGACCGGTTGGGTCAATCAAAACTGGCTGACGCACGTTTTCTTTTATTGGCTGACGCACGATTCGCCGATTGCGGATGCTGAAACTTTTGACAAACCAATCGTTGAACAAGACATCAGTTACAACAGCCTTGTTTACTGGAAATATGCGCTTTATATAGTAACGATCATAGTGGTTTATTATACAGGCAGAGTGCTGGGCGCCAATATGGCTCTTTCCGCGACTTTCGCTTGCTTTGCTCTGTTTATCGGAAGAACTTTTTTCGATATTCGACCTGCGGGTTTCTCAAATATGCTTACGGCAGTGCTTTTGTTTATATTTGTACTGGCTGTTTATAAAAATTATCTTTATATCTGGCTGATAGTGCCTCTAACCGTTTTGTGGTGCAATCTGCACGGCGGTTATGTATATGTTTTCATTGTTCTTGTGCCGTTTATTGGTCTGCATTTGCTGACATTACTGCCGAAAAGAATTTCATTAGCAGTTTATTTCAGTCTCGGCTGGCTTTTCTTTTACGCATTGTCGGTAAAATTCCACTCACACGAAAATCTTGAAGCAATAAAAGCATCTTCAGATGTGCTGCTGTTTTTTGTTTTAATCGCAGCGGCGATTAGTTTGGTGATGGGTTTCGTGAAAAATTTACATGCAGGAGCTTTTTACGGATATCATCTTTTTATATCTCTAATCGTTTTCATTGCAGCGGCCGCGAGGTTTTATCCCGCCGGTATCGAGAGATATATCTCTTACAATTCCCTTTTCGCAGAATATGTCTCCGACAGCAGGCAATCCTTCTTTGTTGCTTTTATAGGTTTCACCATAATAGCGATGCTGCTAAGTGCTTTCAGACAAATGCTCCAAACCATAAGCGTTAAAGCCTGGGGACATACAGTTGCAGCCGCGGCTGTGGCGTTCGTTGCCATGATAATTTTCAATCCATTTCATCTTACTAACCTGACGCATACTTTTGAAGTCAGTGTAAGTGAACATGCCAAGATGTGGAAAACGGTAAACGAATGGCATCCTGCTTTCGAATGGAGCAATCCTGTCGGCGATGAAATTCCATTTTTGATTATGTACATAGCTGCATGGCTGCTGCTTGTATTCTGGGGAATTTTCCTGCTGCTTAAACCTAAAATTGTCGTAAAGAAGGGCAAACAGCAGTCTGAAACTCCTGATACCCAACAATATCAATGGCCAAAGATAGATTTGCCGCTTCTGGTCATTGCGGCACTTACGATATATATGGCAATCGGCTCGCGTCGTTTTATTCCAATTGCCGCGATTGCCGCCTGCCCGATTCTGGCGATGTTTATCGATAGCAGTATAAGAATGTTTGTCGCAGGTTCGAATTTGAAATGGAAAGGCAAAGCTGTATTGAGTCCATTTCCAATCGGGGCACAAAGAGCACTTGCGGCGGCTGCTTTGGTGATTGTCATATTACTGACGTTATGGTGGGGATATTGGTACAAGCTCATTTATCTCAATCCCTGGCCGGACAGTAATTTTCTTACAAGTGTTTTTATGCGAATGAGCGCATCTTACGCCAAGCCTTTCAAAGCATGTCAGTTTGTCCGCGATAACGAAATGAAAGGCACGGTTTTTAATTACTGGACGGAAGGCGGGTTTATCGCTTACGGCCAAATCCCGGACCCGAACACCGGTAAAACACCTTTGCAGCTTTATATGGATGGCAGAGCACAAGCAGCCTACAATACCGAAGCTTATCAGCGGTGGATGTACATAATGAGCGGCGGCGATCCTGTGCGTGCTGCTGAAAGAGCGGGCAGGGAATTGACTCCTTCGGATTATGAAAAAGTTGGATTATGGCTCGAAGAACAATTCAAAAAGGAAAATGTATGGGTTGTTTTTATGCCGGCTGCACAATTCGATTCAGTGTTAATCAGAGGACTTGCGACAAATCAAAACTGGCGTCCTGCATATATTGACGATGAGCAGGAAATTTATGTCGATGTGAACACTCCTCAGGGTAGGCAGCTTTATACCGGAATTTTCAATGGCCAGACAAAATTTCCCGATGAATTCTCAAAATTGCTGACCACCGGTTACAATCTGCCGCGTCTTCAGCAAGGTGATGCAAATACTGCGTTTAATGCTTTAAACAATGCTCTTAAGTTAAAGCCTTCGAATACCGCTGCTATTGAACTAATTCGATTGACGCAGTATCAGTCGGAATTTCGTCCCAAAGTTACGGAGATTTTTACTGAATACTTCAACGATTATCGTGCAAATAAAGATAAATATAAGAAACAGGATGGCTATCGTGACAGACTCATGGTTACGATGATTGTCGGTAATTATCTCGCGAATGTAAATCCGGCATTTAAACAGGAATATCAGGAATATACGGTTGAATTTAATCGGGAATTGCAGAGAATTAGTGAAACTTCCCGGTGGTGATAAATATGGAAACTGGGGCAGTAAGTTCATTGTCCGTTTTTTTTCCCTGTTATAACGAACAGGAAAATATCGAAAGAGTTGCAAAGTCCGCAATCGATGTGCTAGAGCCTTTGAATGTCGATTATGAAATTATTATTGTCGATGATGGCAGCAAAGACAAGACCGGTCAAATTGCTGACAAACTCTCAGCAGAAAATAAAAGAATAAAAGCAGTTCACCATTCTCCAAATCTCGGTTATGGCTCGGCGCTGCAAAGCGGGTTTAAAGCCTCCACAAAAGAATACGTTTTTTATACCGATGGCGATGGTCAATTCGATATTAAAGAATTGCCTTTGCTGTTCAAATATACTCCGGAGTACGATATTGTTACAGGCTTCCGCATTAACAGACAGGATAATCTAATTAGAAAAATCAACGCTTTCTGCTGGACAACACTTGCAAATTTTTTGTTTGGAATGAAAATAAAAGACATGGACTGCGCTTTTAAGCTTTACAAACGCAGCATATTTGGCAATATAAAGATGAAAAGCACCGGCGCTTTAATTAATACGGAAATTTTCGCGCGTGCGAAAAATAAAGGTTATAAGATATATCAGCTCGGCGTTCATCATTATCCGAGAACCGCAGGTACGCAGACCGGTGCAAAGCTGAGCGTGATTTTGCGTGCGTTTAAAGAGCTTTTCGCTCTCTATAAACAAATTAAAAGTGATAAGTAAATGGAATTACAAGTAATCAATCAGTACACACGGGACGACCAGAAGATTCATATTTATTCGCAGGCGTTTTTGAATAATCTCAAGGCCGTCAAAACTTTATGCAAACCGGAAACCAAATTGTGCGCTGTAATCAAAGCCAACGGCTACGGTCACGGAATTCGCGAGATTGTGAAAATTCTCAAGCAGGGGCAAGTCGATTTTTTTGCTGTCGCAAATGTTTATGAAGCGGCCTACATTGCTGATATTGTGGGTGAAGCAAAAATTCTTGTCCTCGAACCTGTTCATACTTCCTACAGTCCGGAAGCTGTTAGATTATGCGCAGCAAAAGGCATTCATTGCGCAATTGTCGATGTTGAAGCTTTGAAATTCGTCCAGGATTGTCTTAAGGACTCCAATGACATTTTGAACGTTCACATAAAAGTTGAAACAGGAATGGGACGCTGCGGCATTGATGCCAAAAAAGCCGCGCAATTAATAAAAAAAATTCAAACATTAAAGAATTTGCGTCTGGCGGGAGTATATACTCATTTTTCTACTGCGGCTGAAAAAAACCTGACATACGCCGAGTACCAGCTCCAGAATTTTCAAACATTTCTTTCAAGTCAGTCGCTTTTGGCGTGTAAAGATGTCATTATTCATTCCGCCAACAGTGCCGCAATGCTCAATATGCCGCAGGCTCATTTCGATATGGTTCGCTGTGGTATCGCGTTGTTTGGCTGGGTAGAGCACCCGGATTTGCTGAAGATAAAACTTGAACCTGCGATGAAGTTTGAGGTGCCTGTCGTACAATTAAATCATTATAAGAAAGGACAGCCCATCGGTTATGGCAGAACGTTTTCCGCATGGCGGGATATTGTCGGCGCAATTGTGCCTATCGGCTATGCGGATAATTACTGGCGGGTGTATTCAAATAACGCGTTTATGAAAGTTGGAGATAAATTCGCGCAAGTCATTGGAAGAGTGAGTATGGATAAAACCATCATTGATGTTACAGATATACCCGATGTGAAAGTTGGCCAGTATGTTACAGTAATCGATAACGACCCTCAAAGCCTTTGCAGCGTTTACAGGCAGGCCGAAATGGCTGATACAATTTGCCACGAAGTTTTAACTTCGCTTCCAGCAAGAGCGTTGAGAATTATTCATTAAGGTTTTTGAATTTCTTTATCGCTAAACTTGCGACATTTTGATGATCGAAAGCCATATTTTCGGGTAAGCTGTCAATTTCAAACCATTTTGCTTCAGCGGCATCGTCTCCGCCCTTGATTTTTTCATTTTTTGTAACACCAATGTATGCGACAGTAATATTTCTGCCGCGGGGGTCTCTGCCGCATTTGCCGAATGTATAAAATTGCGCTAATTTTACGCCGGTAAGGCCTGTCTCTTCCTCAAGCTCTCTTGCAACGGCATGCTCCAGCTCCTCATCCATATCTACAAACCCGCCGGGGAAAGCCCATTTGCCTTTATACGGTTCGCTGCCACGTTTTATCATCAATACCCTGGGCTTGTCGCCGCTGGTGTTGAAAATTATAGCGTCAACTGTAACCATCGGCCTTGGCCATTCGTAAATATATTTTCCTTTTTCAGCCATCGCATAAAGTTTATCGAAATAACACAAAAAATAAAGATAAAAGACCTTTGATAAACTTTTGTTTTTGATTAAAATACCGCTCTAATGGAATCACAAAGGATTATAAAACTTAAACTTACGCAAAACTGGAACGCCGTCGCGGATGACAAATGGTCTGATCTTTCATTCAATCCCGAGGGGCTGACCCTCAATCCTCTCCAAATATTCAAGTCTGAAAATGGCAATTTCACTATTTTAAAAGAAATTCAAAAGAGAAAAGTCGTCGTTAAAAAAACAGCCAATAGAACCGGCGTGCGGGGTATTGTTGATGCAATCAGAACGCCCAAATCGCTGCGGAATTTTAAAACCGCGCAAGTTTTGAAACAAAAAAATATTGAAGCAGCTGAACCTGTTGCCGCTCTTTGGCACAAAAGTTTGGGAAATATTTACGTTACAGAGTATATCGAAAATAGTTTGAACCTTTACGAAATAGCTTTTGGCAAAAACCCCGAAATACTTAATTCGTTTTCTGCGAGAAAATCGATTATAAAAGAGACTGCCGAATTAGTGGCAAAATTGCACAAGGCGGGTCTTTGGCACAGAGACCCTAAAGCCGGGAACTTTATTGTGTATAAAGACAACGGAAACTATAAAGTAAAACTTATCGACCTTGACGGAATAAAGCCAAATATTATTGACAGCAGGGAAAGACGAACCAGGACGCTTGCGAATCTCGCAAAGACGCTTACACGCTTTAAAACCGTTAATCTTGCGGATTTATATCGCGGGCTGAAAATATACTGCGATAAAATGGAAATTAACGGTGTCAGGAGTCTTTTTCATAAATTAGAACGTACAACAGTGGCGATGCGACTATTGACAGTGCTCGAAGAATCAAAGAAATTCAAAGAACAATGCCGGAGCAAATAAATAAAATTCTGATAATAAAGCCAAGCGCTTTGGGCGATGTCGTTCAGACAATGCCTGCGGTCTGCTGTCTGAAGAAAAATTTTCCAGATTCGAAAATCCACTGGTTCATCAGGCCGGAATTTGCGCCCCTTGTTGAAAATCATGGTTGCGTAGATGATATTGTGATTTTCGACCGCAAAAAACTGGGCAAATGGTGGTGCAATCTTGATGCTTTCAGGGAATTTGTCAGGCTGATTAAAAAGCTTAGAAGCGAAAAATACGATTTGGTTTTTGACTTACAGGGCAGGTTCAGAAGCGCGATTTTTGCATGGCTTAGCGGCTGCAAAATTAGAATCGGAATGTCCGGCACGCAGGAATTGACCGGCTTTTTCTATACCAAAAGAGTCAAACAATCCAGCCTGCATGTAGTCGATCATCTTCTTGATATTGTCAGCAGCATTTGTGCAAATAAAGAAAATGTCGAGTTTGGCTTAAAACCTGATTTGCAGGCAAGTTCTGAAATCAAAAAAACGCTTTCAGAGAACGGAATCAACATAAATAATTATGCAGTTTTTGTGCCTGGCGCAAGTCTTGAAGAAAAAAGATGGTCAACAGAGAATTTTGCCGCTCTTGCTGATAAAATTCACGAAAAATACAAGTGCGGTATTGTTGCCGCAGGTGTAAACTCTGAAAGTCCAATAGTTGAAAATATTAAGCAAATTACCAAAGTTCCCTTATTGAATCTTGCGGGCAAAACCACTATTCTGCAATTAGCAGCACTGTTTGCAGGAGCAAAAATGGTCGTCAGCAATGATACAGGGCCGGGACACATAGCTTCGGCGTTGGGAATGCCGATTGTTATAATTTACGGCTATACCAATCCTTTAAGATTACATCCTTATGCAAGGCCGTGGACGATTGCGGCTCTCGACATAGAAAATCGGGGCAGTGTTGTTGACAGTAAAATTGCTAAGTACAACATACAAAATATTTCTGTTGAAAGCGTCTTTGAATTAATTAGCAAGCAAATGAACTGAATCCCGTACAATGGCTAAAATAAGAAATAATATTAAAATAAAAAAGAATATACTGCTTCGTTGTCTCGAATATAGAATTTTTCATATACAAGATTCACCGCATAAAATAGCTTTAGGGCTTGCCCTTGGTTTATTCATCGGATGGACACCTTTGATTGGACTGCATATTTTTATTGCGGTTATTGTCAGTTTTCTTCTTCGCGCAAATAAATTTGCCGCGTTTGTAAGTGTGTGGGTATCGAACGTGTTTACTTTCGTTATTATCTATTATCCGAGTTATCTTTTCGGCAGGTTTATTCTTAATTTCTTTGACCCTGAAAGGACTTTGACCAGCAGGCAGGTTTTAAGTGCGATGAATAATCTGTTTTCGCCGTCAAATCTTTTGGCAGGTTTTTATACTAAAGAATACTGGCAGCAGTTCTGGGTGCTGACGAAATCGATTGGTCCTGAACTTTGGCTCGGCAGCATTATCATCGGAGGAGTCGTTGCAGTCGGGTCATATTTTATTTGTCTGAATATAATAAAAGCACATCGCGCAAAAAATCCCCACCGCAGATACAGAATTCTGATAACGAAGTAAGGTTTTTTCCTATTTTAGAGATAGGCATTTCTGTCCCTATTATCGCAAATCCTTTTTCATAAAGTTCTTATAAAAAGTGGCAAATCTTTGTGAAAATTAGTAGAACTGCTGCCAATCTGTTTGTTAAGTATAAACTAATAGATCTGAAAGGAGACAACAATGAAATTTGCAAAAACTATAGATGTTATTGTTTGGGTGCTGCTGATAATCGGAGGCCTTAATTGGGGACTTGTAGGGCTGTTTGAATTTAATCTTGTTGCAGCTTTATTCGGAGAAATGAGCATACTAAGCAGAATTATTTATGTCTTAGTTGGTTTTGCTGCGCTCTATGATATATTCGCGATAAAAGCGATTACGCGAAGATGGGGAGCGCACGAAGTTACACCTGCCCATGCTTAGTTGTAAACGTCTAAAGCGATTTAATAACTGATGAGCAACGCTCACAAAGCTCGGGATTGTCGGAATTTTTGCCGACAGATGGCCAGTAGTTCCAGCACCTTGCGCATTTTTGATGAGAACTCTTCTGTGCGGTAACGAGTTTTTCTGATTTTTGATTATTAAGCTTTATTTCGCTTACAATGCAAAGGGCTGCGAAATTCTTTGTGCCGAACTGTTCTATTATATTTATCAATTCTGCATCATCGGTTGAGATGGTAACGGAAGATTCCTGATTACTTGCGATAACTTCATTTTTTCGCAAGTTTTCGAGTTCTTTTAGAACTTCGTCACGCAAATGCATCAGCTTTTCCCATTTCGGCTGTTCTTTTTGCCATTCGATTGATTTGTTAAGTTCAGGCATTTTCAGAAGATGCACGCTTTCGGCAGTTTCGGATTTAGCGGGCATTGCTTCGTAAATTTCTTCGGCGGTATGAGCAAGAACAGGCGCAAGTAATTTTGTGAGAGCATCCAGAATTTTAAACATCGCAGTTTGTGAACTTCGCCTTGATGGTGAATCCTTGGCATCGCAGTAAAGCCTGTCTTTTAGCAAATCCATATAAATACTGCTCATCTCGACAACACAGAAATTATAAACAAGTCCGTAAACGCGATGGAAAAGGAAATTCTCGTAAGAGTCTGTTACTTCACTGATTAGCTTTTCCAACTGCTGAACTGCCCAGCGGTCAATCTCAAACATTTTTTCATAAGGTACAGCGTTTTTCGCAGGGTCGAAATCGTAAGTATTGCCCAGCAAATAACGTATGGTGTTTCTAATCTTCCTATAAGCATCCTGCAATCTGCCGATGAGCGTATCGCTGCAACGCATATCTTCCTGATAATTTACGCTGGAAACCCAAAGACGCAAAATGTCAGAACCATATTTTGTAATTTCTTCCTGAGCGTTGACATAATTGCCAAGCGATTTGGACTGTTTTTTACCTTCCGCATCGACTGTAAAACCATGCGTAAGTACCGTTTTGAAGGGTTCTGTGCCTTCTGCGCCTAAAGCTGGTAATAACGAAAGCTGGAACCAGCCGCGATGCTGGTCTGAACCTTCGAGATATAAATCGACAGGGATTTGCCAACCTGCGTTTTTTGCTACGCTGTGCCAACTGCAGCCTGATTCGAACCAGACATCAAAAATGTTTTCTTCTTTTTGTAAGTCATCCAAGCTGAAACCTGCGGGCAGTTGGAAGTTTTCGCCGAGGATTTCTTTCGGGGAATCTATAAACCAGCTATCGGAACCCTTTTGGCGGAAATGATTTGCGACGGCCAAAACCGATTCTTTTGTCAAAAGTCTGTCGCCATTGGAATTATAGAAAACGGGAATCGGCATACCCCAGCTTCGCTGGCGGCTGATGCACCAGTCGGGACGGGATTCAAGCATTCCGGTGATTCGTTTTTCGCCCCAGGCTGGAATCCATTTAACTTTAGGTAAACGCTGGAGTGCTAAGTTACGGAGGCTAATACCGTTAGGCATTGGCCGATCAACACTTATAAACCATTGCTCGGTTGCGCGGAAAATTACTGGTGTTCTGCTTCGCCAGCAGTGCGGGTAACTATGCGAAATCTGGCTTTCTGCAAAGAGAAAACCTTTGTTTTTCAAATGCTCATTTACCTCTTTATCGACTTTCAAAACTTTTTTGCCCGCGAGCCACTGGGGAACTGTAACATCATAGCTGCCATCATCTTGCACGGGGGAATAAACGGCCAAACCGTTTTGCTGGCCTGCCATATAATCCTCTAAACCGTGGCCGGGGGCAGTATGCACTAAACCTGTGCCGTCTTCGGTGGTTACGAAATTTGCACTGATGACTTTCCAGATGTCCTTTTCGGTAGGGTTGGTTTCGATATACGGATGATGATAACGCAGGGCGATTAGTTCTTTACCCTTTACAGAAGCATCACTTACGGTGTAATCGGTCAGTTTTCCGGCGGCAATGACTGCATCGAGGCGAGCCTGGGCAACGATTGATGTAACTTGTTTGCCATTAAGGTTATAGCTAATTGATTTATAATCGAGGTCGGGATGGACGGAAATCGCTAAATTCGCGGCCAAAGTCCATGGGGTTGTCGTCCAAATCATAAAATGAACATTGTCGTTAGTTTTGGCCAAACCAAGACTTACGAGCTTTTCGGCGGATTCTTTTGTTACGGGAAAATTGACGTAAATGCTCGGAGATGAAATATCTTCGTATTCAAGCTCGGCATCGGCAAGGGCGGTTTTGCAATCGGCGCACCAGTGAATCGGCTTTAACTGCTTATAAACCAAGCCTTTAGAAACAAGCTCGGCAAAGACTTCGCACATGCCGGCTTCGTACTGCGGTTTTAAGGTCAGATAGGGATTTTCGAAATCGCCGAAGATGCCTAAATCCTTAAATTGCTTTGACTGGAGCTTGACATATTTGCTGGCATATTGTTTGCAAAGCTTTCTGATTTCAAGCTTTGTGAGCGTTTTTGCCTTGTCGCCAAGCTCTGTAAATACTTTGGCCTCAATGGGTAAGCCATGACAATCCCAGCCGGGGATGTAGGGTGTCTGGAAACCTTTCATAGTTCTATACTTAAGAACGATGTCTTTTAGAACTTTATTGATGACGTGGCCCATGTGGATATCGCCATTGGCATAAGGGGGGCCATCGTGGAGAATATATTTTGGAGAGTCGGAGCGAGAGTCTAAAATTTTATGATATAAGTCCTGCTTTTCCCATTGTTTACGCATTTGCGGTTCGCGCTGGGTGAGGTTGGCTTTCATGGCGAAAGCGGTTTGGGGAAGATTTAAAGTCTTGCTGTAATTTTTATTATTATCAGTCATTTTAAGTAAAATCCTTTTAAAACCAATTATGATAAATACTTAGTAGTCAAGAGTCAATAGTTAGTAGTTAATAGTTGGTAGTTTTCCACATCTAATACGAAAAATTATGTTTTCCACACAAAATAAAGACTTATGGCAGTTTTTTTAATGTTAAGTCTCTGTATAACAAGAAATTATAACGAATTTAATGAAAATGAACAATTTTGCAAAAATTTGATTCGATTTCGATGAAAAATTGAAAAAAATGGTGAAAAAAGTATATCAAAATGAAGCGTTTTATATAGATGTTCAGGGTCTTTAATAGGCCGCTTTTGACGCAATCTGGTGATTTTTGACGCAGATTGCGCACGGACCGCAATGAGCCACCCCGATACGAATTGACAAGGTCAATTCAACAGGGCAGGCGCCGGTACAAAGGCACTTAAAAGTTTTTTTAAGTCACATTATTTAATCGCAGTATTGGATAAGTTATTATTGTTTTTGTTTGAATCTATATAATGTAAGAAGTATAATCGAAAATGACTTAGAGGTGCTACTTTTGTAAAAAGGTTGCGGAAGAAAATCGCATTATTTAAAAAAGGATTTTAAAAAATCCACAGGATAAATTTAAAATTATGGATGATGAAAAGAATCATGGGTCAGCAAAATCAATTTTGAATCTCACAATAGGTATATAAAAAATGGGAGATACTGAACAAAAACTAAAGACCGTAAATGAAATGCATGAATCACCTTGTCGAACCGAAGTTAAAAATATGATTTTGGAAGCTAAATTGGATGTAGCAAAGTGGAAGATAACATTTTTACTTGCCTTGCTTGCTTTGTTAGGCGTTATACTTCCATTTATTTTATCTTTAAGGTCAGAATCTCGGGTAAATGATGCGATTTCGTTTATGGAAAAAAGATTTAATGAAATTGTTGGTAAACAATTACAAAAACCAGAAATTGTGTGTAAAGGCCTTAACAACGAATTGTTGCAAAATAGTGTATTTCAAAAATCTATTTCATTAAACGCAATAGATTGCATAAATATTCTTAACCAAGGAGACGGGCTAGCCGGCCCAATAGATGCGTATATCTATTTTAAAGATGATAAAAAACTCTTAGAATCCGATGTGTTTGATTATTACGGATGGAGAAAGAGATACAGCGAAGATAAAAATTATACAATTAAATATTTTATAGGTAGTTGTGACCATATCTCACCACATGATATTTTTCCAATCCCTGTACGTATAGATAATTTTTATTTTCCGTCAGATTCCGATACTTATCAAATTCCTGCATTACTCAAAGTTTATTATGGCGAACCAGAGCCTATTTCTGTGCCATTTACATTCAGATTGATAAAATAAGAATTTTGATTTTACTGTTTGAAACAATAGGAGCTTTGTATGAAAAAGATTATAATCATAAATTTTATACTATTTAATTTTATATGTTGCTTTGCTTACTGTGCTACGAATGGGAAAGTCTTGAAAGTTTTACAGGAAGGAGATTATAGGGTTTATAAATACGTAGTTGATAACAATATGACAGATAACGAGACTTTTGCTTTTTATTTTACCGGCAGTATATATAGGATTGTGATTGATGCGAATACGACCGATCCAGATGGCGAATTTGTAATGGAGGATATTTCTGAAGCTAATTACGTGGATTGGAAACATGTTTTAGCTTCAAAATCAAATGTAGGTTATGTTCTTGAGTGTAGCACAATAAATGGCAATATCGGCTTGAGTTATCCGGTTGCAGGGCAGCAGAAAGGCACTCTTAGAAACATGGCCGGAGCTGCACCTTTAACGATATGGATTTACTGTAACGGTGTTAATTAAAATCAAAAGAATAATTAATTTTTCTTTCAATAAAGCAGGAGAGAACTGACGGATTTGAAATCATTGGTCAGGTCGGGGACAGGTTTAAAAATTTCACCCATTCGGCTTCGCCCCCAGGGGGCAGGGATTGAAAATTTACCAATCGCTAACGCTCATGGCTCTGACACCTGCACAGAATAACAGATAAAACAAATGGCGGCGGGTGGGTTGAGATTGCCACGCTGCGCTCGCAATGACCCGGTATGATTGACAAAGTCAATCTTACCCTGATATGATGTAACGGCATCTTACAGGGCAGGCAGGGCAGGTAATGGCGGGAATTAACAGGTAAAAACATTGACGAAATGTACCGATGAGATAAGCAAGATAAAAACAAAGAAGCAGTTGGAGAGGCAAATAATGAAACAAAGTTAAAATTTTACGATCTAAATCCCACCCCGATATGATGTGAAACACATCTTACCCTGATATGATGTAACGGCATCTTACAGGGCAGGCCCCGATACGAATTGCGAAACACAATTCTACGGGACAAGCGGGGTAAACTATCGCATCTTATAAATTGATAGATTAATAACCAATAACAAGTAAATAACCAATGACCAAGATACAAATTACAAATAAATGTAGGGGTTACAAATAAATAACCAATACCAAGGGTGCAAATTCCAGGCAGATAGGGGATTTTGGTTTTTTCTTGCGGGATTGGTTTGAAATGCTAAAATTCTCGTTTTGATAAAGGAGTATAAATTGGCGGAAAGTAAAAGGCATATATCGCGTGAAATAGGGCTGGAAATCGGCCATGTAGTCGGAAAAGGACTGTTTAAACTCGACCATCTGCATTATGGGCTTTGGAAAAAGGGACTTGAGCCTTGCATTCTCAATCTGCATATCGCGCAGGATGAATATTGCAAATTTATTATCTCGCATATACCGGCGGAAGTGAAATCTATTCTCGATGTCGGGTGCGGGGCGGGGGCGTTTTCAAGGAAACTCGCGGATATCGGATACAAAGTCGATTGTGTAAGTCCGACAGAATATCAGAATAAAATTGTCGAACAGGTGATGGGAAGCGATTGCGAAGTTTTCAAATGCAAGTTTGAAGATATTCAAACCACAAAAAAATACGATATGATTCAGTTCTGCGAAAGTTTTCAGTATATCGATATTGACAGAGTGATTGATATCGCAGGGGGACTTTTGAATGACGGCGGGTATCTGCTGATTTGCGATTTTTTCAAGATTAAGGCACAGGATAAATACGGACTCAAGGGCGGGCATAAATTCGATAAGTTTATGAGCGTTATGCAGCAATCTCCTTTCAAGATTCTGGAAGATATCGATATTACGGCTGAGACTGCACCGAATATGGATATCGTTGACAAGGCAACTAAGGAAGTGATGATTCCTATCGCTGATGCGGCGGACAGATTTTTGATGAGCAGAAGTCCATTGATTACGAAACTGGTAAAATGGAAATACAGGAAAAAACTTCAGCAGGCTCAGGATAAATATTTGAACGGCAAACGGACTGGTAAAGATTTTGCCGAGACTAAAACGTACAGATTCTTTTTGTGTAAGAAGGGTAAATAAGCAATGGCACGAGAAATAAAACTTCCACAAATGGGGCAGACGATGGAAGAAGGAACTATCGTAAGCTGCAAAATAAAGCCGGGACAGAAAATAAGTAAAGGCGAAGTGATTTTTGAAGTTGAAACTGATAAAGCGACACTTGAAATGGAATCGCCGGCGGAAGGGATTGTGAAAGAGATTGTTGTTGCGGAAGGGCAGACTGTGCCGGTTGGCGAAGTGCTTGTAACGCTTGAAGATGAAGTTAAGGCGGCGCCTGCGGCTGTGAAAAAAGCAGAGGCGGCGAAGGCGGTTGAACCTGCGTATAAGCCGGGGCAGAAAGTTCCGCTGAGCAAGTTCATGAAAATTATCGGTGAAAAGATGGTGCAGTCGAAACGCGAGATACCATGTTTTTATCTTAATGTTGCGGTTGACGTGACGGAGCTTGTTTTGTTTCGTGAGAAGCTGAATAAGACAGCGAGCGTGAAAATATCGTTTAATGATTTGATTATTAAAGCGATTGCGCTTGGGATGGCGAAGTGGCCGATAATGAGCGGCAGGTTCGAAGGGGATTCGATTCAGATTGCGGATTCAATCGGAGTCGGGCTTGCGATTTCGGTCAAGGGCGGATTGGTTGCGCCGATTGTAAAAGATGTCGACAAGAAAAGCATTCAGGAAATTGCGCAGTATAGTACCGTTCTTATTGAACGAGCGAAGTCAGGGAAATTAGCGCCTGGTGATCTTGAAGGCGGATGCATAACGGTGAGCAATCTTGGAGCGTTTGGAATTGAGTCGTTTATTCCGATTGTCGTGCCGGGGCAGTGCAGTATTCTCGGAGTGGGGAAAATTGCGGATACGTGCACGGCAAGTGATGGCAATACGGTGATTCGCAAGATGATGAAAATGACGCTTGCGGTTGACCATCGGATTGCAAACGGAGCAGAAGTGGCTCAGTTTTTAGATTTGACGGCGAAGATGCTGGCGGATCCGGAGAAACTAGTTTAGCGATTTTATGTCCCCGTAGCTCAATTGGATAGAGTGCCGGCCTCCGAAGCCGGAGGTTACAGGTTCGACTCCTGTCGGGGACGATCATTTTTGAATTTAAAAAGTTACTGTTTAAAATTTAATATTTTATTTTGTCCCCGCAGCTCAATTGGATAGAGTGCCGGCCTGGCGAAGCCGGAGGTTACAGGTTTCCCAAAGGGATTTGCGCTACGCTTCAACGACTCCTGTCGGGGACGATTGGCCTTTTTAACCAAAATTACATTTCTGTAATCATCCTCAGAAGTCCTATAACTATATTTTAAAACAAAAGTTGAAGCGGTTAATCTGTTATTTTCACAAAATAACGTATTCTTTTTCTAATCAGGGTAAAGGCAATAGATGTTATAGTCGAAAAATAAATATAGTTGTATGTGAAGATTGTACAGAAAGTATCTTTGACGAGCGAAAAAATGGAAAGATATCAAATAAAAACAAATGTAATTTGTGTAATGGTAATATTCTGTCTTGCCGGGATGGTATTTTCTGCGTCAAACGAAACCGACAATGCAGGCGATAGATGGAGATCGCTGTTAAGAAATCCGACCGACTGGCTTGAGATCGAAGCGGATTTGCGCTTACGCGCGGAGTATGATAATAACAGGAGACTTGACAAAGAAGCAGTTGGACACGAGCGAGTAGTTTTCCCGCGATATCGAGCGCGAATAGGTGCGAAAATAAAATTAACTGACGATGTAAATTTCAATGTTCGGTTTGTTACAGAGCCGAGATATTATATCAAACCAAAGACACAGGACCCGCCATTTATCAGAAATGAAGTGCTGCCGGATAAATTGAATCTTGAGATTCACAACGCATTTGATTTGCCTTTGACAATTGTCGCAGGCAGACAGGATATTCTCCTTGGCAGCGGATGGCTGATAAGTGATGGGACTCCGCTGGATGGAGGCAGGTCAGCATTTTTCGATGCGCTGAGATTCAAATATGAGATAGCATCGCAGGATGCGACGTTTGATTTTGTATTGATTGATAATCACGCAGACAGCGCGAAATATTTTGAACCTTTTCATGACAGGGATGATGACTTAATCGAACAGGATGAGCAGGGCGCGATATTTTATTTGGCGAAGAGAACGGGTGAGAGGAGCGGAATTGATTTATATTTAATTTATAAACTGTATAGCGAGAGGGCTGTTGCCAACGGTTTTGAGGGCGAAGTATATACGCTGGGTCTGAGGAAATACGGTGCGCTGAGCGACAAGTGGGAATACAGTATGGAATTCGCACCACAGTTCGGGCATAAGAACGGCAACAATATTCAGGCGTTCGGAACAAATAATCAGCTTATATATAATTTCAAAGATGAGAAAAAGAATAAAGTCATTCTTGGATATGAATATCTATCGGGCAATGACGACAGAGAGAAACATTTCGATAAAGGTTTCGGCAGAGTCGATACGTGGAGTGTTTTGTACCAGGGGAATCTCGACGCGATTGATGGCAGGGCGTATGACAGCGCAAACCTGCACAGATTATATGTTGACTGGAAAACGAACCTGACGGAAAAGACGGAACTGCTGAGCGGATATTCTCTTTTGTTCGCGGACGATAATACATCGGCCGGCGGAACGGGCGGAATGAGCAAAAGCGGGTTATTTAAAGGACAATTGCTGCGTTCTATGCTGAGATATAAAGTAAGTAAAAATATCGAGCACCGGCTCGAAGGTGAAGTATTTTTGCCGGGCGATTTTTATAATAATGACAGAAATGATGTCGCAGTGTTTTTCAGATATGGTTTTTATTTAACTCTTTAAAGGTGAGAAAAATGAAAAAATTATCGCTTATGACAATCATAGCAGCTGTTCTTATTACAGTTTCCGCGAAAGCCAATGAACCGAACAATTTAAATAAAATAATAATAAGCGGGACCGGAGATAGTTTTGAACTCTTTCAAAATCTTGCCGAAGCTTTTGAGGCAAAATACAGCGGGTGCAAGATAGAAATTCCGGAAAGTGTCGGTTCTACCGCAGGGATTAAGGCTGTTATAGGGGGAAAAGCAGATATTGCGCGTGTGGCGCGTCCTCTGAAAGATAATGAGAAAGCAGCGGGGCTTACCGAGCAGGTGTTTGCGAATACGCCGGTGGTTTTTGCTGTAAGGCCTGATACAAATGGCATAGATAATATTACAACCGAGCAGGTGCTTGGGATATATAAAGGAGAAATTAAGGATTGGAGCCAGCTTGGCGCAACGGCGGGTAAAATATATCCGTTAACCAGAGAGCAGGGGGATTCGGCACTGAGGATTCTTGTCGAAAATATGGCGGGTTTTGCAGATATCAATAGCCCAGCGGGCAAGGTGATGTATCTTACGCCTGAAGCAGTTGCTACGATGCTTGAGCATAAACAAACAATCTGCTATTTGCCTTTATCAGCGGTTGTAAATACTGAATTGAAAGTATTGAAAATCGATGGTGTCGAGCCGACAAATAAAAAAGTACTAAGCGGCGAATATAAGTATTTAATTCCTCTTGGAGTCGTCTGCAAAGGAGAGCCGAAGGGACTTGTTAAGAAGTTTATAGACTTTCTTTACAGTTCGGATGCGGGGAAAATCATAATGAGTATGGGGGCTGTCCCTGTGCAATAAATTACAGCAGAACAGGATTTTCGAAACGAGATGTTCAGGTCAATAAGAACAAAAATAATGGTATTGCAGATTGGACTTGTCCTTGCTGTGACAGTAAGTCTGGGCATTATTTCTTATATGCTGACATTTTCCTCGCTTAGAGAAAGCCAAAAGCAGAATCTTGAATATATGTCCGAATATGTAGAGGGACAGATAAAAGCCGCATTAGACAATAAAGAACAATTACTTGAGAAAATCGGTCATTCAGAAACAATGACGAATTATTATAAGAAACAGCAGGAGAATTTTCTGGCGGGCTATCTCGAGAAGTTTAAGCAGGAATTCGAAATACTTTCATACGTAAATGAAAGCGGGCGTGAGGAGCTAAAATTAATAAACGGACGGGTAAGTACAAACTATTACAATGTAAGTAATTCACTGGTTTTTCAACGTGCAATCAGCAATGCCAATAAAGCTTTCAGTTGGTATAACCCTTATTCGTCCGAACTAAAGGGGCCATGCATAGAGTTCGGTATTTGCGACAAAGACTTTTTCGATGATTTTACAGGTTTTATTCTGGGCAAGATTTCTGTACCGCAATTGACGCAGGACATTAAAGAATTTGAACAGAAGGAGAATGCGTTAGTTCTCCTTGTCGATTCTGACCGTACAATTCTGGCGTGTCCGGATAAGGGCAAGGAGCTTAAAAAGTTTGAAATAAAAGGAAAAGAAGGGTTAAGAATTTTAGCGGAAATCAAAATGGCGAAAACCGGCTACGGCCGAGCAGATATTTTGGGAAACGACAGTTTCGTTTCGTACACACCAGTTGAGGGGCAGGATTGGTCTGTTGTATTGGCTCTTCCTTATCATATTTTCAGCGCAAAACTGGATGCACTCCGGAACACAGTTGTTCTTATCGGTTTTACAATACTTGTTATCGGTGTTATGCTGTCATTGTACGTGTCAGTGGATATAACCAAACCTATTTTGGAGCTGCTGAAATCAACGAGCTTAATAGCAACAGGCGATTTTTCCCAGAGAGTAAATACCAATTCAAAAGATGAACTTGGAAAACTGGCGACAGCATTTAACCAGATGACCGAAAATCTTCAGAATACGACGACATCGATGGTGAACCTGAACAGAGAAATTATCGAACGTCAAAAAGCAGAAGCATTGCAGCACAGCCTTAATGAAAAGCTGGAAAAGAGCATTAAGAATCTTACGGTTGTTAACAGGGAGCTTGCTGATTTCGCACACGTAGCCGCACACGACCTTAAAGCTCCTTTGAGGGCGGTAGGCAGTCTTGCGGGAATATTAATGTCCGACTACGGAAATAAGCTGGACGAACGCGGGAAATACTATCTGGATACGCTTGTCAGAAGAACGGAACGCATGAGCGAACTTATCAGCGGCATCCTGACTTATTCAGAACTCGGACGCGATACCGAAATTTCGCCTGTTAGTATAAATGCAATTGTGAGGGAGACAATTACAAATCTCGAAGTGCCTGAGAATATCGAAATAATACTTGAAAGCGATTTTCCAACTGTTTTGTGCGGCAAAACTCATATGCAGCAGGTGTTCGGTCATTTACTGGGTAATGCAATAAAATATATAGATAAACCAAAGGGAACAGTAAAAGTAAAATGCACAGAAGACGGGGACTACTGGGTATTCAGTGTTTCCGATAACGGATGCGGAATAGAAGAGAAATATTTCGAGAGGATTTTCAAAATATTCCAAACGCTTGTCAGACGAGATGAAGAAGAAAGCACGGGAATCGGTCTTTCTGTAGTCAAAAGAATAGTCGAAAAATATAACGGTAAAATCTGGGTAGAATCAAAACCAGGAATAGGCAGTACGTTTTTTTTCACTTTAAGAAAGGAAAAGAAGGTGGTTAATAATGAGAAATTACAAGCCAATTTTGTTAGTTGATGACGATGATGTCGATGCAATCATCACACAGCGGGCAGTTAATGAACTTAAAATTACAAATGAACTGGTGCGTAAGGTGGATGGCGAAGATGCTCTTAATTATTTGAGAGACGAAGGCAATCCCAAGCCATGTGTAATTCTGCTCGATTTGAATATGCCTCGAATGAACGGGTTCGAATTTCTGAAAGTTATAAAAAACGACAGCGAACTAAAACGACTGCCAATTGTTGTTCTTACCACGTCGGATGTGGATCAGAATATTCTGGACAGTTTCGATTTGGGCGTGGCGGGTTATATAGTAAAGCCTGTTGACTATAAGCAGTTCGTCGAGGCGATGAAAACAATCAATATGTATTGGACGCTGAGCCAATTACCAACTGAAACAGGTAATTCGGCCGCTTTAAACCCTCAAACGCAGAACGCATAGAGGCTAAAAGAACTTCAGCAATTGAGGTTCTTTAAATAGAAAAGTAATGGGGAGAATCCTGCCAGCAGGGAGAGTTGTGCTGCGCCCGGAAGGGCTTGTAAAAACATATCTTTTGCACTTTTTAAATTATTGACGACTGGTGTAAATTGCATATAATTGCGGGTCTGTATATTTAAAACATAATTGGTATTTTAGTGAAACCCCGGCTAAAAGCCGGGGCTAAATGACTCGAATAAAGAATTCAATATGAAAAAAAAGAACGCAAAAAAACAAAAAATACAATGCAGTAAATGCGCAGGACTTTGCTGCCGATACGTGGCACTTCCGATTGAAACGCCAAAGACACGCGGCGACTACGACGATATCCGGTGGTTCCTGACGCATAAACACGTAACGGTTTTCGTTGAAAACAGAAGCTGGTATTTCAGCGTCGATAATACGTGCAGACATCTGTCGAGCAAAGATCATCGATGCAAAATTTATGAGACTCGGCCGAGGATTTGCCGAGGTTATAAAAATGTCGATTGCGAGCTGAGCAAAGATGCTTATGACTATGACCTGTATTTCACAAACGACAGGCAGATGGAAGAATATATGAAAGTGAAATTCGATAATAATAAAATCGACAGACTGGCTAAAGTCAGGAAATACAAAAAAAAATGAAGATACAAGCGGTAAAAGGCACGAGGGATTTTTATCCGGAAGATATGGCAAGACGGAACTTCATTATCGACGGCTGGAAAACAGCATCGATAAGAAACGGGTTCGCTGAGTTTGACGGGCCAATCTTCGAATATCTTGCGATGTATCAGCAAAAAAGCGGAGATGAAATAGCATCACAGTTGTTCGCTTTCGAAGACAGGGGGGAACGGATGCTTGCTATCCGGCCTGAGATTACACCGACGCTGGCGAGAATGGTAAATCAACGTATAAATACTCTGCCGAGACCTATAAAGTGGTTTTCTGTGCCGAGGCTTTGCAGGGCAGAGAGGCCGCAGAAAGGGAGACTGCGGGAGTTTTTTCAATGGAATGTGGATATAATCGGCGTTGATGATTGTCTTGCGGATGCGGAAGTGATTTTCTGTGCGGTTGATTACCTGATGGCGGCGGGACTGGGGAGCGATGATATTATTGTGAGGATTTCGAGCAGGAGACTTCTTGCGTCACTGCTGGAATATTTTGGGATTGAAGAATCGCAGCTCGATAAGGTTTATGCAGTTCTCGATAAGAAAGCTAAGGTACCGGCAGAAGCTTTTGAGAAGATGCTTGAAGAGACAATTAGTGATGCCGACAAACGCGAAAAAGTTTTGAAGCTTATGGCGGCGGAGTCGCTGGTTGAGCTTGAAGAGTTTGCGGGCAATGATGAGAAGGCGAAGCTCGCGGTTGATGAACTTAAGAGGCTGTTTGAATATCTTAATGTGATGGGGATTACGGAATTTTGCAAATTCGATATCGGGATCGTGCGCGGGCTGGCGTATTATACGGGTATCGTGTATGAGATTTATGATAAGTCGCAGCAGCTTCGTGCGATTTGCGGGGGCGGCAGATATGATAATCTTCTTGCGGATTTCGGCGGGCCGAAGATAAGCGCAACGGGGATGGGGATGGGCGATTGTGTGCTGGGGATTGTGCTGGAAGAGAAAGGGATTTTCAGTAAAGTCGGCGTGTATGGAGCCTGCGAATATTTTGTTGCGTATGCGGATGATTCGCTTCGGAATGATGCGCTTAATATTGTTGCGAAATTGCGGAAGGCCGGAAAGGTAACGGATTTCAGCTATAAAGGCGGGGGACTCGGTAAACAATTGAAACAGGCATCGACGGTCGGCGCAAAGGAGTGCGTGCTTGTCGGGCAGGAGTTTGCGGAAAAAAAGCAATTGATAATTAAGGATATGGCAAGCGGTGAGCAGAAGGCCGTTAGCGATGCAGATTTTTTTGCGTTAATAAAACGATAAAACGTTTAGAGTATTCGGAAGAAAACCCCCGGCAGAGCCGGGGGCTAATAGACTGCGATGAATGAAAATGGCAATCACTATGAAAGAGCGTTCGAGGGGTGGTTGAAGGATAATGGGGTAGGGTATCTTGCGATTGACCAGCATAAGCGAGCGGCTTTTTCGAGGAGTAAAATCAAGAGTTTCGATTTTCTTTTTTATTCGGCGGATATGCGGGCGTATATCGCGGAAGTTAAAGGGAGAAAATTTGGGGGCAGGAATTTCGCGGCGTTCGGAAATTTACAGAATTGGGTGACTGACGATGATATTTGCGGGCTTGAAAACTGGATTAAAATTTTCAGGGGGCAGTATCTGGGACTGTTTGTTTTTGCATACGATTTGGCGAATATCGATGTTGAGACGGACGGCAGGGAAATTTTTGAGTATCGGGGGAAGAGATATGTATTTACGGCGGTTCGGCTTGTCGATTATCTGCAAGGTGCGACGGTTCGAAGCATAAAATGGAAAACGCTGCATTTGTCGGCGGAATATTATAAGCAATGCGTTATTAATATTGATGAATTAATTTTGAAGAAAGCACGATTGTGAACGAAAAAATCGCATCAATTGCGAATGAAATATTAAATGGGAAACTTATTGAAAGAAGCGATATAGAATTTTTGTTTTCGCTTGATGATAGCGCTTTAGAAGATTTGATGTATTGGGCGAATCAGATACGCGAAAAATTCTTCGGCAAAAAAGTTAAGGTATGTTCGATAATTCCGGGCAGGCTCGGGGGATGCAGTGAAGATTGTAAATTCTGTGCGCAATCTTCGAGATACGAGACGGAATTTAAAGAAGTACAAACGCTGAACGATGAGCAAATAATCGAAGGGGCAAAACAGGCCAGGCAAAAAGGAATACAGCATTTCGGGATTGTTTATAGCGGGAAAACTATTAGTGAAAAAGAACTGGTGCGGCTGGAAAAATTAATTCCGAGAATCAAAAATGAAGTCGGGATAGATGTTTGCGGCGGGTTTGGGATTATAAATTACGAGCAGGCGAAACGGCTGGCGGATGCGGGGATGAGCAGGTATAATCATAATCTCGAGACTTCGGCGAATTATTTTAAAAAGATTGTAACGAAACACGATTATCAATCGCGAATTGAGACGGTTTTGGCGGCGAAAAAAGCGGGACTTGGTTTATGCACCGGTGGAATTTTCGGGATTGGTGAAGAAGATTCGGACAGAATCGATATGGCGTTGCAGGTTCGGGAACTTGGTGCGGATATGGTTCCGATGAATTTTCTGCATCCGATTACGGGAACGCCTTTGGGCGATATGCCTGTGATGCGGCCGAGGGAAATTCTGCGGCTGATTTCGCTATACAGGTTTATACTGCCGAGAGCCGGTATTAAAGCTGCGGGCGGAAGGGTTCTGAATCTTGGCGATATGCAGAGCTGGATTTTTTATGCCGGCGCTACGGCGATTATCAGCGGCAATTATTTGACAACTGCGGGAAGAGCGGTTGATGAAGATGTGCGAATGATAAAAGACCTTGGGTTGGAGCCGGAAATAAATTAATCACGAATTAACGCTAATTAACACTTGTTATTTAAGATTGAAGATTGAAAATTTAAAATGTTTGGAACTGCCTTCGGCAGACTGAAATATGAGAATAATAGCGGGAACGAAAAAAGGAATGAATATATTGCCGCCGAAAGGGAACAAGACTCGGCCGATTACAGATAGAGTTAAAGAATCCATATTCGATGTACTCTATAAATATAATTTGATAGAAGAGAGGTTTGTAGCGGATTTGTTTTGCGGGACGGGGTCGTTCGGGCTTGAGGCTTTGAGCAGGGGCGCGAAAGAGGCTGTGTTTGTCGATCAGGACAGGAGAGCGATTGAGATATTAAGAAATAATATTGCCAAGGCGAATTTTGTTTCTCAATCGAAAGTGGTTTGCGGAAACGCATTTAAAATCGGAGCGCCAATCGGGGTGGGCCGTAAATGCTCGCTTGTTTTTGTTGACCCGCCTTATGAGTTGAGCAAGGACATGGGTTCGAGGTCGCGGCTTGCGGAGCTTTTGAAAATTCTGGCGGAGCAGATAACGGAAGACGGACTGGTAGTCGTCAGAACAGAAAAAAGAGTAAATCTTCTCGACAGTTACGGTTCTTTGAAGATAATAGATAAACGAATCTGGAGTACAATGGCAGTTGCGTTTTTTGCGATGAAGAAAAATGACGAACAAACAGGCGGCAATACAGATAATTCGCAGTCTTCGTAAGGAGGGATTCGAGGCACTGCTGGCGGGAGGATGCGTGCGCGATATGCTGCGCGGCAAGGAGCCGAAGGATTACGATGTCGCGACGGATGCCAAACCTAATGAGATATGCAGAATTTTCCGCAGAACGATAAAAGTCGGCGCGAAGTTCGGCGTGATTATCGTGATGATGGACGGTCATCAAATTGAGGTGGCGACGTTCCGGGCTGAAACGGGGTACAGCGATGGGAGACGGCCGGATAAAGTAAGTTTTACATCCGCGGAAAATGATGCACTTCGCAGAGATTTCACAATCAACGGAATGTTTTATGACCCATTGAAAAAAGAAGTGATTGATTATGTGGGCGGGCAAAAAGATTTAGAGAAAAAGATTATTCGAACAATCGGAGAGGCTGACGAAAGATTCAGTGAAGATTATCTTCGAATGCTGCGGGCGGTTCGGTTTGCGGGGCAGCTTGATTTTAAAGTCGAGAAAAAAACGCTGGCTGCTGTAAAGAAACATCACGAGCTGATAAAGAAAATCAGCGGCGAGCGAATCGCGATGGAACTCGAATCGCTGCTGGCGGCGGCAAAGCGGATGAAGGGGATAAAACTTTTGATTGAGACGGGGCTTGCTGAAAAGATTTTCCCGATTTTGAAGGAGAAAAAAAATACGCAATTCGCTGTTAAGGTTTTTAATTATCTGCCGAAGGATACGACGTTCGAACTTGCAATAGCGGCATTATTTTCCGGATGCGAGACTGCCGAGGCTATGGAAAACCTGGAGATATTGAAACTCAGCGGAAATAAAATGAAGTATATAAATTTCCTGCTGGAAAAAAGAGATTTTCTTTTAGAGGATTTGCCGCTTGCACAACTTAAAATGATTGTTTCGCAGCCTTATTACGATGATTTGTATTCGCTGCAAAAGGCGATTTTGATGGCGGAACGTAAAAAACTTTCTGCACTGGTTTCAATCGACAAGAGGGCAAAAGCGCTGGCAGGTAAGGAATTGAGGCCGAAGCCTTTGCTTAACGGTCATGAAATTATGGAACTTGGCGCGGCGGCGGGGCCGCAGGTTGGGCACATCGGGAAAGAGCTTTATATCGAACAGCTTTCAGAAAAGATCAGTACGAAAAAAGACGCGGCGGATTGGGTCAGGGAATGGCTTAAAAAACATAATCAGTAATTAAATAATTTACTGTCAAAAAATGCTGCAAGATTGTTGAAACCGCTGATTGAATTCGTAGTCCAGAACATGGTGGGACTAGAACAATGGAGCCAACAGGAGTCGAACCTGCGGCCTCTTGCATGGCATGCGCATTGCGATTGCAAACCCTTGTTTTTTGCCATTTTTTTTCCTTTAAGTTCTTTGTCTAAGGTCAAGCCCGACAAGGACGCGTTCTTTATTTGAAAGGTCTCCGATTATTTTTCGCACGGGCACGGGAAATTTCCGCACAAGAGTGGGGACGGCGATAATCTGGTCACCGCCTACTAATTGCGGATGCTTGAGCAAATCAATAACTTCGATATGGTACTGGCCGGGCACATGCTCTTCGCAAATCTTTTTGAGATTGTCCAAGGCTGTAGCCGCTCTTGGGGTTAGGCCGGCGACGTAGAGGCGCAGTTCCCATTCTTTTTTGACGGCCGTGGTCTTTTTAGTTCTATGTTTACTTTTCACAGTTTGCATAAATACTTTCCTTTAGTCGGGGTTTCTTAACCGAGACATTTCTTTTTTTTGCTGAATAATCATTGCCTCTTTTCGGCGATTGTTATCTGCAATAAGTTTCATCTCTGTATTTATCGCTTCAGTTTGAGCCTTTAAGGATGCAATTTGCGCGTCGATTGCCAATTGCTGCTGGCGCAACTCAAGCTGTTTACGCTGGGAAGACTGGCTGTCGGAAAGTTCCATCGAGCGATCTTTAGCCTCCTGAACCAGCCGGGCTGAACCGGTCAGGACCATTCCTGACCCGACATAGACGTTTCGAAGCTGGATACCATTATCGCTTAGGATAAATTCCCTGACCTGGTTTGAGTGCGCCATTCCGCGCGATTTAAGAATATAGAGCAGGCGATTTCGTTCGCCATCGGTTTCGATATTGCGAAGTAAAAGCCAGGTGTCCATCAGCGATGAAATTCCAACTTCGCTCTGTTCAGAAGCAGCGCCGCCACCTGTCAAACTGGTAAAAATAGTTGTAATCTGATTATTCTTCAAAAAATCAATCAGCCGAGTCATCATCGCCTTGATTTCATCGGTTTCGCCGATTGCGTTCAGGTTTGTTATCGGGTCCACAACCACCACCCTGGGTTTGAAATCATCTACAAGTTTGTGAATGCTGACAAGGTGCGTTTCAAGACCGTATAAAGTAGGACGAACTGACCGGAATCTCAAAAGATCTTTTTTGGTCCATTTGGAGAGGTTAATGCCGATAGAATTCATGTTTCTAAGGATTTGTTCCGGCGATTCCTCGAAGGAAAGATAGAGGCATTTTTCTTCTCTGCTGCATGCGCTGTCTGCAAAGGCAGCAGCCACACTTGATTTGCCGCTGCCGGCGGTGCCGCTGATAAAGACACTGGTGCCGCGGAAATAGCCCTTGCCTCCGAACATTGTGTCTAATCTTGGAATACCGGTCGAAATCCTGGCGTTACTGACCGGATAAATCAGACCTAATGCGCTTATTGGCAAAACAGACAAGCCTGTTTCATCAATCAGCGTTGGATATTCATTTGTACCGTGCTGCGAGCCGCGATATTTAATAATGCGCAGCCGCCTGGTCGCCACCTGGTTAATAACGCGATTGTCCAGAAATATTACGCAATCGCTAACATATTCTTCAAGCCCGTGACGCGTAAGTGTCATTTCACCCTTTTCGCCTGTGATTATAGCAGTGACGCCTTTGGTCTTGAGCCAGCGGAATAATCGTCTAAGCTCTGCTCGCAATATTGCTTCGTTAGGCAGTCCTGCGAACAGCGCCTCTACGGAATCCAGCACCACTCGTTTAGCGCCGATACCGTCAATCATACTGCCAAGTCGAACGAAAAGTCCTTCGAGGTCATATTCGCCGGTCTCTTCGACTTCGCTTCGTTCGATATGGACGTAATCGACGGCCATTTTCTTTTGCCGGACAAGCTCTTTTACGTTCATTCCAAGCGACGCCACATTGACGGCCAACTCATCGGCGTTTTCTTCGAATGCCATAAAGATGCCCGGCTCATTATACTCTGTGATGCCGCGGACAATAAATTCCATCGCCAGAAGTGTTTTGCCGCAACCGGCAGAGCCGCAAATTAAAGTGGGCCTTCCTTTGGGCAAACCGCCATTTGTAATTTCATCCAGTCCGCCAATTCCTGTTGGACATTTTTCCAGCGCTTTTATCTTGCTTTTTTGATTTGCCATTTTTGGTGTTCCTTTTACCATTAAAAAAACTATAACTACATTATTGTAAAGTACTTATATTGTCATAGCTAATCAGGAATAGTGAAGAAGAACGTCGAGCCTATATCGGGCTGCGATTCAAGCCAGATTTTGCCACCATGGCGTTCGACAATTCTTTTGCAGACGGCAAGACCGATGCCATCACCTTCACTGTTGCTTTTTTTATGCTCGCGCTGAAAAAGAGTAAAAATACGTATTTTGAAATCTTCACTGATGCCGATGCCATTATCACTAACGGAAAAGACCCAATATTTTTCTCTTCGCTTGCATGCAATATGAATTTTCGGATTTTGATTTTCTTTTTTAAATTTAAGGGCGTTATGAATAAGATTCTGGAATAACCTTAAAATCTGTACTTCATCGGCTTTAACTTCAGGCAATTTATCGCAGGTGAATTCTGCTTTATTTTCAGTAAGGCTTTTATCAAGATTACGAACTACAGCAGTAATAATTTTATTCAGATCAATAGAGACAAAACTTTGGCCTTGGGACTGAACCCGTGAATATTCAATTAGCCCGAGAATCATATTTTTCATAGTTTGGGCACCGCTAACAGAAAAATTTATATATTCATTTGCAGTCTCATCGAGTTTATCCTTGTACTTCATTCTTAAAAGCTCAACAAAACCGGAGATGGCGCGCAGAGGCTCTCGCAAATCATGACTGATAACATTTGCAAATTGTTCAAGTTCCTGGTTTGAGCGCTGAAGCTCGGTACTTAGCTGCTTTAATCGGTCCTGGTCTTTTTCGCGATCGATTTTAGACCTCAAAGCTGCAATACCGAAGGACAGGTCATTTGCCAGTTCCTGAAGCAGTTTTACTTCATCCTGCGAAAAGGGGTCGAGCTCGTCAGAATATAAAACCAAAGAGCCAAAAATATGTTCATTTTCTTTTAATGGAAAACCAATGGCCGAGCCATAATGCCTTTTTAATTTTTCGAAGCGCCAATGTTCAAAACGGGGGTCAGAGGGAATATTTCTGAATATTTCAACTTTACCGGTTCGAATGGCGATTCCCGAAGGACCCTGACCGTATTTATCATCAGCCCACGAGATTTTTAATTTTTCCATAAAATTCACATCGTACCCGGCGTAGGCGACAGGTTTGACGGTTTTTTCTTCATCATCCCGAGCATAGTTGATGGTGACCATAGCATAGCCGCAATCGGTATTTATAATATTACAAATTTCTTTAAGAAAATCAGTTTCATTTTGCGTTTTCATCATTGCCTGATTAGAGTTGCTAAGCGCCCTTAAGATGCGGTTAAGCTTTTGAAGTTCCAGGGCTCTTTTCTGGAGTTCTGATTTTTGCTCATTAATCTGCCGGATAACTTCTTCTGAAGCTTCAAGCAGGGACATATCTGTGGCAACGAAGCAAATGCTTGCAGAATCTGGCTCTTTAAGGGGACTGGCAGAAACCAAAGCAGGGACAAATGAACCATCGGAGGCGAGAAAAACGAGCCTTTTCTTTACAGGTTCAACTAAAGCGATATTGAGGAGGGAAGTCATTTCCTCATATTGCGAGCTGATAATAAATTCTTCAAGATGATGTCCTATGATATCTTCCATAGGCTTTTTGAGCATTTGACTCAATCTATTGTTACAAAATAGTATTTGGCCCCGTGGATTGGCAGTGAAGCCTCCTTCATTCATTGTTTCGACGAGCAGGCGATAAATGCGTTCTTCGCCTGTAAGTGTAAAGATTTGCTGGCCGGCCGGGCCTGTAACGACTAAAGCATCTACGGAGCCGCTGCGGATGGCATCAAGGGCTTCTTCGGCTTCCTGAAGACGAATTTTGAGTTCCTCGAGTTCGTTTCGAAGTTTCTGATTTTCATTCTGCAGTTTTTTTGATTTATCTTCGTTTTTCATTCGTCTTTTTTTGATCTAATATCCAAACCCAGAAGAACTCTTTGTTTATTAGCCAAATTGCCAATGAGCTTTCGCAACGGCGGCGGCAGTTTTCTAATAAGTGTTGGGACAGCGATAATCTGCTCACCTTTTGCAAGAGGCGGGTGCTGGTAAATATCGAAAATTTTAAGGTCATATCTGCCTTTAAGGTTTTCTTCACATATCCGTGTAATGTTCCTAATCGCGGCTGAGGATTTGGAGTTAATTCCAGCCACATAAAGTTTAAGTACGTATTTTTGTTTGGCGCTTTGCTTAGCTTTTTTGGTCAATTCCTTTTCGATGCTCGAACTATTTTTTATTTTTTTAGCCATAAAAGATTCCTTAATCAGATTTTCCTTATAGATTTGAGCATAAGCCCGTGGTTGGACTGATGTTTATTAATCGCGTCGTGGATGAGTTTCTCTATTGCAGCCATATCTTTTTTCAACATAGTATGATGTTGCTCTTTTAGGCAGTCGAGCAAATCTGTTATTGAGGAAGTCGTCCAATTATCTGAAAATGTCTGCATTGATTAAAATATATATCTATAAACATCCAAAATAAATTAAAAATGAATAAAAAAAATAAAAAACAAATAAATGAGATTTAATATTATACCAAGCTAAATGCTTTCCCTGATGACATCACTTTGTATCGAAATATTTTATATAATCTTCAGGCGGTTTCAATGGCGCGGTTGCGACCTCTTCTTCTGACAGGAAGATATTGCGACAAGCACCAACGAAACATGATCTGCCATTAAGTACAACATAGCCCAGCCTGATGCTTTGTGGAGACGTACTTGGGGATGAAGCTGTGTTTGTTTTTTTGTGAAATTTTCACGGTTTACTCCTTTTAAAAAAGTAATTGACTGCTTTTTCAACAAGAGTTACAACCGCGCCGCCGCATGGCAGATATTCATAGGTATCGAATTCAGCGTAACTTAGAACAATGGAGCCAACAGGAGTCGAACCTGCGGCCTCTT
>MHXZ01000076.1 GCA_001825665.1 Planctomycetes bacterium GWF2_41_51
CAATTAATATGAGCATCGAAGATGCTATGAGATTTATTTTCACTGCCGCTGTCTCAACAAAGAAAACATAAGGAGGTTTAAAATGAGAGCTATCTGGAAAGGACGAATAAAATTTGAACAGGCTGATATACCTGTAAAGCTTTATACGGCCATAAACGATATTCGGTCTCATTCCCATCTTTTGCATGATCAGGATAACCAGCGGCTTGAGCAGAAACTTGTTTGCGTCGTTCAGGATGCAGTAATAGACAGAAATGAAACCGTCAAAGGTTATGAAATAAGTAAAGGAGAATATGTTCTGGTTGAGCCTGAAGAACTGGACAGATTCGAACCTGAAAAATCTACTGAAATAGAAATAAACGAGTTTGTCGATGCAGGCAAAATAGATGCACGTTATATCGAAAAAACATATTATCTAGGCCCTGATAAAACAGATCAAATGTACGTCAATCTTCTCGAAAGTCTTAAAAAAACAAAATTAGCAGGTATTTGCCGGTGGACGATGCGAAAAAAAACATATTTTGGCGTTCTTGAAGCCGCCGATGGACTGCTCGAATTGATTATACACAGGCACACAGATGAAGTTTTGCCGGAAAATTCATTCGAACTGGATAAAGTTTCTATTTCAGCTAAAGAAAAAGAAATAGCAAAAAAAATTATTATGGAACTTCAGGGAGAATTCGAGCCGAAGGAATATCACGACGAATACCAGTCAAAATTAAAAGAATTGATAAGTAAAAAAGCGAAAGGCGAAAAAATTAAAATGCCGGCATTGAAAAAACATAAAGAAACTTCGGATAAGGAATTGTTAAAAGCACTGGAAAAGAGTTTTAAATCTTTAAGTAAATAAATATGACTTTAAACCATGCTATGCCTTCTAAAATCCAACCCATGCTCGCAAAAACAGGAACTTTACCTAAAGATTGGGAAAATTGGGGGTATGAGTTCAAATGGGACGGCATAAGAGCGATTATGTATTGGAATGGTAAAGATATCAGAATCGAAAGCAGGAACCTGCTCAACATTACGTTTCGTTATCCAGAGCTGGCTGATATGGGAAAATGGCTCGGTTCAAACGCTATTGTCGATGGAGAAATTATAGCAATCGATAAAACCGGTAAACCAAGTTTTTCAAAACTTCAGCAGCGAATGCTCATCAGTGAGAACAAAATTACCAAATCCCTGCTGAATACAAAAATTTATTATTATCTTTTCGATATTTTATATTTCAATGGCACCAATGCTATGGCTCAAATTTATGAAAAAAGAAGAAATATTCTCGAAGAGTTGAAAATTGACCATCCTTTTTGCAGGATACCCCCCTGCTATAAAGGAAAAGGCAATATTATTTTATCTGTTGCAAAAAAACATGGTCTTGAAGGTATAGTATGCAAAAAATTAAACAGCACTTATATTACCGGAAAAAGAAGCGATGAATGGGTGAAGGTCAAAATCGTAAAATCAGCCGAATTCATTATATGTGGTTTTAAATATGGCAGGAACAGCAAAGACAGAATTGGTTCGATTCAGTTAGGAATATATAATAATCAAAAAAAACTGGTATTTGTCGGCGGAGTCGGAACAGGTTTTAACGTCATTGAAAATAAAATGCTTTTGAAAAAACTCGAAATTGAAAAAACTGAAAAAAATCCTTTTGATGAAAAAATTGATAAAGATGTAAATTTTGTAAATCCGAAATATGTTGCTGAAATTGAATATAGACGATGGCCTCAAAAAGATATTCTTCAGCAGGCATCTTACAAAGGGTTGCGATTTGATAAGTCGCCTGATGAAATTACATTAAAGGAAAATTAAAATGCCTTCTAAAATCTGGACCGGAACATTAAGTTTCGTTATGGTTTCGATACCGGTGGATATTGTATCGGCAACCCGCCCCGGCAAAGTGTCTTACCATTTAATGCACAAAGAAGATAATTCGCCGATTCAAACGCGAATGTTTTGCCCTCAGGATAAAAAATTTGTACATCCGGAACATATTGTCAATGGCTATGAAGTTGACCAAAACAAATATGTTATTGTAAAAGAAGAAGAATACAAAGCTCTTGAGCCGGAAAAAAGCCAAACAATTGAAATAAATAGTTTTATCGATTTAAAAAATATCAATCCAATATTTTTCGACAAAAATTACTATATACTTCCGCGCAAAGGCGGAGCTAAGGCTTACCAGCTTTTAGTGCAGGTTCTGAAGGACACGCAAAAAGCGGGAATTTCAAAATTTGTATTAAGAAGCAGAGAATATCTTGTTGTCGTCAGACCTCATACAAATATTTTAGGTTTAATGGTTTTGCATTTTCCGGAAGAAATCAGGGACCCGCGCGAGATACTGCCGCAGAATATAAAAGCTCAGCCTCAAAAAATTAAATTGATTAGCGAAACAATAAAAAAATTGAAAACAGAATATGAGCCAGACAAATACGAGGACAAATATTATCATAAAATTTTGAGCTATCTCGAAAAGAAAGCCAAAGAACAAGGAACAATTACAATTGAAGAACCTCTTGAAGAAGAGATGCCTGAAACTGCTGATACCGGCGAGTTGGTATCTGCGCTCGAAGAAAGTCTTGCGAAAGCGAAATCCAAATAATGTATGCGGCAGGAAAGCAAAACCATAACGATAGAAGGAAAGAAACTTACACTCACTAATTTAAGCAAAGTTTTATATCCCAAAACAGGTTTCACAAAAGCCAATGTAATAGATTATTATCGGAGAATCGCACCATATATTCTCCCGCATCTTCGTAATCGTCCTGTAACTTTGAAGCGTTATCCGCACGGCGTCGACTCTTCATTTTTTTATCAAAAGAATTGTCCTCTGCATCCTGATTGGCTTAAAACATCCAAACCCAACGAATCTTTTAAGGAAAATTTCTGCCTTGTTGATGATTTGCCTTCGTTGATTTGGATAGAAAATCTTGCCTCAATAGAAATTCACACACTTCTGGCGACAACGAAAAATTTGGAACAGCCTGAAATGCTTGTTTTCGACCTCGACCCGGGCGAACCGGCGTCACTTCTCGATTGCCTGAAAGTCTCACTCATAATGCGCGATATGCTTGAAGGTCTCGGCCTTAAATCTTTTCCGAAAACATCCGGCGGCAAGGGTCTGCATTTTTATTTGCCCCTAAACACGGTTGTTACTTATGAACAAACGAGTAATTTTGCAAAAACTGTTGCTCAAATTATGGAAAAACATTTTCCAAATCTTGTCGTCAGCAAAATGAATAAGGAATTGCGTAAAGGCAGGGTCTTCGTTGATTGGAGTCAGAACAGCAGGCATAAAACAACCGCATGCATATATACCTTGCGGGCAAGGCCTCAGCCTACAGTTTCAATGCCGGTTACCTGGAAGGAAATCGAAATCACTTTAAAAAAGACAAATGCAGAAAGTCTTATTTATACCCCAGAGCAGGCAATTGAAAAACTGGAAAGAGAAGGCGATTTATTTAAAGATGTTTTGATGCTTCGGCAGTCACTCCCCACAACCGGTGTTCAGTTAAAATCTAAGCCTGAAAAAGTTTCCGAAAAAACGCAGCAGCAAAATCTTGAAGTCTATCGCCGGAAAAGAAATTTTAAAAAAACATCAGAACCTGTCGGCAGAAGGAAAGCAAAGACTGACTATATTTTCGTTATCCAAAAACATGCCGCAACACGTCTGCATTATGATTTGCGGCTTCAATCACAGGGTGTATTGAAATCATGGGCAATTCCCAGAGGCCTTTCGTCGAATCCTGCCGACCGCAGATTAGCGGTTCGCACAGAAGACCACCCTTTTGATTACAAGGATTTTGAAGGCATAATTCCCGAAGTAGAATATGGCGCAGGCGAGGTAATTATCTGGGACAAAGGATATTATATAAATATAACGCGTGATTCCAGAGGACGCAGCATTTCGATGAAAGATGCTATCCAGCACGGTAAAATCGAAGTGTATTTCGAGGGAAGTAAAATTAAAGGAGGATACGCGTTTGTACGAATAAAGTCCGCGAAAGATGAAAAAGAAAACTGGCTGGTGATAAAATTAAAAGATAAATTCGTGGATTCACTGCCGGAGGATTTGCAGGAAATTGGTCAATCAGTCGTTACCGGAAAAAGTATAGAAGATTTAAAAAAGAAAACCCGCAGGAAAAGTAAATGAATTATTATTGTATCTGCCAGGATACTGCGTATGTTGCTGTGCCTTTTGATTGTACATTGGGGCTGTTTGAAACCACAAGCTCATAAACGCTGTTTGGTTCAACTGGAACATAAATATGTTCCACATTATCAACAGGGCTGTCGCTTACATCTGTAACTATCATTTGCCCGTTGGAATCGATTCGGCGAAGCACAAGCTGCAAATCTTTCCACAAATTTAAATCAAGGTTAAACGGATAGCGGTGTTCATAAACCCTATTCCACACAAGCGTTGCCGTAAGCGTTTTTTGATTATCGGCTGTTTGAAAACTATAAATTTTCTCAACTGTATTATCCGGCTCAACCATATTGAGGTCCCAGCCGGTTGTGTTGACATCGCCGTCCCGCTGCAAACCTGCTATAAGCAGATTGTATGCTGATACAGCGTCAATCATTCCCGCACCCTGTTTGAAATCCAGCGGATATTCATAATCATCTTCGCTATTTGCAAAACCTTTTTGCCAGTCGGAAAGTTTTTTCGCACTCGTCATCAGAATGGATTTCATTACACAATTACCGGAAAAACCCGATACAGCGATTTGCAGGTTCGGGTCTGATTTGGCTTTTTGAATCAGCATCGAAGCAACGCCTGTAACAATAGGAGCGGCGAAACTCGAATAATCACCGCTTGCTTTATAAGTGTTATCCGAAGATGCCACTAGACAATTCCCCGGTGCTATAATGTCAGGCTTGCATCGGCCGTCAAGCGTTGGACCAGCCGTGGAATGATTTGAATCAGGTGCGCCAAAATCATAAAGCGTATCATTCGAATCGGCAACACCAACGGCAAGAACGTTAGCGCCCGCCGCCGGATACAGCGGCAAATCGTACGCCTCTGTTCCATTTCCGATTGCTGCGACCACGAGAAAACCGTAATCTTCAACCATACCGTCAATGCCCCTGCTCCACCACGATTCGGACGACCAGCCCAGACTCATCGTAAGCACATCATCTTTCGGCCATTGGCCGGTAAAGATATAATCAGTAACAAAATACCAAAATTCATAAACATTCAGATGGGCGTTAGGAACTACAGAGGTATATGAAAATTCACCAACCTCGGGATGAAATGCGTTAGCATCGACTCCGGTAAGAATCGAAGCGATTTCTGTGGTATGTTTTGAAATGCCGGCGATACCGAGAAGGTCGTCATGAAAACTGGCATTACTTTTTTGAAAACATCTGAGCGAAATATCCGGCCTGTAGTCATTTTGCGGAACAGAATCTATATAAGTATCGCTTCTGCATACAAGCGCAACATTTACACCCTTGCCCGTCAGATTCGGATCAATCGCGGCAAGTTTATAAATACCTGCTGCATCGAAAGCACCCGGCTGTAAATCAAGCGCCGCCGCTGACGAAACGCAAATCAACAAAATCGCTGTTATTACATTACTAAATTGTTTTGCCAAAGATGACCTCTAAAAACCGGAAAAAACATAAAACATATTATAACACATCTTACCCAACTTTACCATACCATCTATTTTATTTTGTAAATCCCTGTAGATACAGGATTAACACTTAAAAAGGGAAAACTCTATCCAATAATTTCAACTGGATTTAGCCTCTTGCCAAAGGCGGTTATACCTGATATACTCTCCTGAGTTTCGGACTTTTGGAGTATAGGATTAAGTATAAAAATGGAAGTTCTTTTAAGCTCCGATAAAATCGCTGATTGCATTACTGCCCTTGCGGATGAGATTGTATCACAAACTTCAAGGACCGATAAAATTGCTATTATTGGAATACGCAGTCGTGGAGAGGTGTTGGCAAAACGCCTGGCAGACATATTATCCAAAAAACTTGGGGAAAAACTGCCGTGCGGCACACTCGATATAACTCTTTATAGAGATGACATAAATAATCCTCAAGGCAGGACTCAGCATATAGTCAGAAGCACCGAAATCGGCTTCAATATCGATGATACGATAATAATTCTTGTGGATGATGTTCTATATACCGGCAGAAGTACCCGCGCGGCAATGGACGCCCTGATGGATCTTGGCAGACCAAAAACCGTCAAGTTGGCGGTACTGGTCGAGAGGACTGGAAGAGAGCTTCCCATTGCATCTGATTTCACAGGGTATAAAATCGACCTGCCCGCAGATAAAACAATACAGGTTAACTTCATTGAATCCGACGGCAAAGACAGAGTAATTTTAATATGAGTAAAAATGAATTCATTTGGAATCGCAAACACCTCATCGGCCTCAGAGAGCTGAGCAGAGAGGAAATTGAATTTATTCTCGATACAGCAAAGGGTTTTGAAAATATCAGTACCCGAAGCATAAAAAAAGCCCCCACACTGCGAGGCAAAGTTGTTGTAAATCTTTTCTTCGAAGACAGCACAAGAACACGAAACAGCTTTACCCTTGCGGCAAACAGGTTGAGCGCTGATGTAATAGAATTTACAGAAAAGGTAAGCTCGACACGTAAAGGTGAAACACTGCTTGACACCGCGAAAAATCTCGAAGCAATGGGAATCGATATCGTCGTAATAAGACACAGTGCAGGAGGAGCACCTAAATTCCTGAGCAGAAACATCAACGCGTGCGTTGTAAACGCAGGCGATGGATACTGCGAACATCCGACACAGGCATTGCTTGATACATATACGATTCGAAAAATTAAAGGCTCACTCGAAGGGCTTAAAATCGCAATCGTCGGTGATATCGCACATTCGCGGGTTGCCCGGAGCGATATATACGCGATGACGAAACTTGGAGCAAAGGTAATACTTGTCGGCCCACCGACGCTTATGCCGTCACAGGTCAGTCAATTGCCGGTACAGGTCAGTTATTCGCTCGATGCCGTTATCGGCGAAGTCGACGTGATAAATATGCTCCGAATTCAATTTGAACGAATGGGAGCAAACCCTTTCCCGTCAATTAAAGAGTATTCACATTATTTCGGCCTGACTGTAGAGAGAATGGCAAAAGCTAAAAAAGATATTCTCGTTATGCACCCTGGGCCGATTAACAGAGGCGTTGAAATTGAAAGCGAAGTCGCCGATGGCCCAAACAGCGTAATACTTGAGCAGGTAACTAACGGCCTGGCGGTAAGAATGGCAGTACTGTTTCTTGTCAATCAGGCAGCAATGGCAAAAGAATAATATGGCAAAAAATTTACTTATAAAAAATGGACGCGTAATAGACCCAGTCAACAGCATCGACAAAAAATGCGATGTGCTGATTGTCGATGGCAAAATCGCAGAGGTCGGCAAAATAGAATCAAAGGCCGATATGGTTATTGATGCTGTGGGCAAACTTGTGTTGCCCGGCCTTATTGATATTCACGTGCATTTCCGTGAACCAGGCGACGAAGAAGAAGAAACAATCGCGTCCGGCTCTGCGGCTGCCGTTGCAGGCGGATTTACATCCGTTGTATGTATGCCGAACACAGACCCCCCGATTGATGACGCGACAAGCGTTGAATATATCCACAGGATGGGCAGACAAACAAGGAAAACCCACGTCTATGTTATGGGTACTATCACGAAAGGTAGAACAGGCGAGCAGCTCAGTGAAATGGGATTTATGGCTCAGGCTGGAGCAGTAGGTTTTACAGATGATGGCAGCGGCGTACAGAATGTAGCGACAATGCAAAGAGCAATGAAATATGCCTCAATGTTTAAGAATATTGTTTTGAGCCAGCACTGCCAGGACAATTCTCTGGCCGGTTCGGGAGTGATGAACGCAGGCTTTAATTCGACAACACTGGGATTGCCGGGCATCGACCCTCTTGCGGAAGAAATGATGATTTGGCGGGATATTCAGCTTGTGCGAAAAACGAATATGCGTTATCACGTCCAGCACGTTTCAACTGCAAAATCTATTGAACTGATTAGGCACGCTAAAAAGGATTGCCTGCCGGTAACCTGCGAAGTTGCGCCGCATCATTTGCTTTTGACAGATGATCACTGCCGCGATTACGATACCAATTATAAAGTAAACCCTCCGCTTAGAACCGCAAAAGATATCGAAGCGCTCAAACAGGCGATTCGCGAAGGCGTAGTCGATGCGCTGGCATCCGACCACGCTCCCCATTTGAAAAGTGAAAAGGAACTCGAATTTCTGGCCGCACCCTTTGGAATCGCAAGTCTCGAATGCGCACTTAGTCTTTACATCAAAGCATTGATTGAACCGAAAATTATCGATTGGCCCCAGCTTGCCTCGATTATGTCTGAAAAACCCGCGAAGATTATCAGCGTCGATAAAGGCACTCTGGGAAAAGGCAAACAGGCGGATGTAACTATCATCGACCCTGATTTTGAGTACACAGTGGACGTTGAGAGGTTTCACTCAAAGAGCAAGAATTGTCCATACAATGGCTGGAAACTAAAAGGCAAAGTCGAATATACAATTGTCGGCGGCGAAATAAGATACTCGGCACAGGGAATTTAATGTGCTGATTGTTGACGGTTATAATTTGCTGCGTACGGTGCAGAATCTGACTGAACATTCCTCAGAAATAACAGATATCCAGATTTGTCAGGTCATAAATGAGTATCTTTACAGGACAAAGAAAAAAGGCAGTCTGATTTTTGATGGTATTGGACCCAGAGACAAATCACCTTTCAATAATATGTTTTGCCTGGATATAATTTTTTCCGGCACAACCCGTGAAGCAGATGATATTATTGAAAAAATGATTCTTGACAGCAGCGCACCAAAGAATCTGACCGTCGTCAGCAGCGACAGAAGAATTAAAAAAGCTGCTGAAAAAAGAAAGGCTGAAGCTATTGATTGTGTCGATTTCTGGATGGCTATGCTGAAACAGCTTGAAAAGAAAGCAAAAAAGCCCGCCGAGCCGAAAGAGAAATTCGCGGGTTTAACCGAATCAGAAACGGAATTTTGGCTCAGGGAATTTGGATTTATAAAATAATTGGAGGTTAATATGGCTTATACAATTGGACTTGATTACGGAACGAATTCGGTAAGATGTGTTGTTGTAAACACAAAAAATGGAGACGAAATCGCAGCTTCTGTTGTCCCATATCCATCAGGAAAAAATGGAATTATCCTTGACCACTCCGACGCGAACCTCGCAAGGCAAAATCCTGCCGATTACATACTCGGCATCGAAGTAAGCGTCAATAATGCAATAATAAACGCAAAAACAAACGATAAAAAATTCTCCCCGGAAAAAATCATCGGCTTCGGCGTTGATACCACCGGCTCAACCCCAATCCCGGTCGATAGCGATGGCACTCCCCTTTCGATGTTGCCTGCATTTAAAAATAATCCAAACGCAATGGCATGGCTGTGGAAAGATCACACAAGCCACAAAGAAGCGGCGCAAATTACCGCTCTCGCTAAAAAGATGCATCCCGAATATCTCGCCAAGTGCGGCGGAACATATTCATCCGAATGGTTTTTCAGCAAAATTCTGCATTGTTTGAATATCGACAAAAAAGTCTTTGACGCTGCATACTCCTGGGTCGAATGCGCAGATTACATCCCGGCCGTCTTAGTCGGCGATACAAAACCCGAAAACCTCAAATGCAGCAGATGCGCAGCCGGGCATAAGGCAATGTTCAATGAAGACTGGGGCGGACTGCCTGCAAAAAGTTTCTTAAGTAAACTCAATCCTAAACTCGGCGCACTGCGGGATAGACTCTACAAACATACTTATTCAATCGATACGATTGCCGGCGGACTTTCCAAACAATGGGCGAACAAACTCGGCCTTATTGAAAATATTCCTGTAGCAGTCGGTGCTTTCGATGCACATCTCGGCGCAGTCGGCAGCGGTGTAAAAAATGGCACGCTTGTTAAAATAATAGGGACGAGTACATGCGATATCCTCGTCAGCCAGAAAAGAGGCAAACTAAAAGACATCCCCGGCGTTTGCGGAATCGTTGATGGCTCAGTACTGCCGAATTTCTGGGGGCTTGAAGCAGGCCAATCCGCCGTCGGCGACATTTTCAATTGGTATGTTGATTACATTCAACCCGGCGGAAAAATCGAAGGCTCGCACGAAGAACTAACCAAAAAAGCCGCAAAACTCAAACCCGCTCAATCTGGTTTGCTCGCTCTCGATTGGAACAATGGAAACAGAACAATCCTTGTTGACCAGAGGCTCACAGGTCTTCTTCTCGGCCAAACCCTCCATACAAAACCTGAAGAAATTTATCGCGCACTTATTGAGGCTACAGCTTTTGGAGCTTTGACAATTTTCAATCGTTTCGAAGAATACGGCGTAAAAATCAACGAAGTAATCAACTGCGGCGGAATCGCGGAAAAAAATCCAATGGTAATGCAAATTTACGCCGACATCACCGGCAGAGAAATGAAAGTCTCACGTTCTTCGCAAAGCTGCGCATTAGGTTCAGCAATTGCCGCCGCTGTAGTCGCAGGCAAAAAAGCCGGTGGATATGACGATTTCGCTTCGGCACAGAAAGCTATGTGCGGCGTAAAGAAAACAACGTATAAACCCATCGCGAAAAATAATAAAGTTTATTCAGAGCTTTACAAGCTATATAAAAAACTGCACGATGCTTTCGGCATAAAGAACAGTAAAATTATGCTTTCGGATATTATGAAAGAATTATTAAGGCTTAAAGAAGAGGCAAATAAATAATGCTCGATCAATTAAAAAAATCCGTTTGCAAGGCGAATTTAGAACTTCAAAAACAAAATCTTGTCATTTACAGTTGGGGCAACGTCAGCGGCATTGACAGAAAAACGGATGTAGTCGCCATAAAACCAAGCGGAGTAGCTTATGATAAATTAACTCCGGAAAAAATCGTTCTTCTCGATTTGAAAGGTAACGTTATCGAAGGAAAATTAAAACCATCTTCGGATGCGCCCACCCATCTCGAGATTTACAGGAATTTTCCGGAAATCGGCGGCATCTGCCACACTCATTCGACTTATGCGACAATGTGGGCACAGGCCTGCCGTGAAATCCCTCCGCTGGGAACAACTGGAGCTGATTATTTTTACGGTGCTGTGCCTGTTACTAAAGCTTTAACAAAATCGCAGATTAAAAATGATTACGAGTTGAACACCGGCAAACTGATTGTTAAAAGATTTAAAAACATCGATCCGCTCGAAATGCCCGCCTGTCTGGTAGCTTGTCACGGCCCTTTTACATGGGGAGCAACTCCTGAAAAAGCGGTTGAAAATGCCGTTATACTTGAAAATACCGCTAAACTCGCTTTCGGAACAATTATGCTGAATCTCGATATTCTCCCTATTTCAAAAAATCTGCTCGACAAGCATTTCTTCCGTAAGCACGGCAAAAACGCATATTATGGGCAAAACACTTGATTATGTTAATTATCACGCATATTATATTGAGGAAATTTTTATAGGAGTTGTTAAAAATGGCAAAAATGACATTCGGAGTTATCGTAGGCAACAGAGGGTTTTTCCCGGCAAGCTTAGCGCAGCAGGGTCGTCAGGATATTCTCAATGTTCTGAAAAAAGCAGGCTGTGAGGCTGTTTGCCTTACAGATAAAGATACAAAATTCGGCAGTGTCGAAACTTACAGCGATGCTCAAAAATGCGCTGAGTTGTTCGACAAAAACGCCGACAAAATTGACGGCATCATCGTTACTCTGCCGAACTTCGGCGACGAAAAAGGTGTTGCTGAAGTTATTAAAAGCTGCGGCCTGAACGTTCCGATTCTAATACAGGCAGAGTCCGACGATAATACGAAAATGAAAATCGAAAACAGACGCGATTCATTCTGCGGAAAAATCAGCGTTTGCAATAATCTTCGTCAATCAGGCGTTCCTTTCACACTTACTAAATCGCATACAATGAAAGTTAAATCGCTTGAATTCAAAAAAGAACTCGACTTCTTTGCATCAGTTTGTCGAATCGTCAAAGGCCTTAATAATGTACGCTTCGGGGCAATCGGCGCAAGAACAGGCGCATTCAATACTGTCCGCTACAGCGAAAAGATTCTCGAACTCGCCGGTATTTCAGTGGAAACAATCGACTTGTCTGAAATTTTCGGCAGAACTGAAAAGATGGATAATAGCGAACAAATCGTTAAACAAAAAATTGCTTCTATACAGGATTACGTCACCACTAGCGGCATACCTGACGACGCTCTTATGAGAATGGCGAAATTCTCATGCGTAATTGACCAGTGGGCAAGCGAGTTGAACCTCGCCGGCACTGCGATTCAATGTTGGACGAGTATGGAAGAATTCTTCGGCGTTGTTCCTTGCACTATCATGAGCATGATGAGCCAGTCGCTTATGCCAAGCGCCTGCGAAGTCGATATAACCGGCCTTTTGGCAATGTACATCCTTCAGCTCGCAAGCGGTTCGCCAAGCGCTCTGCTCGACTGGAACAATAATTTCGGAAATGACCCCGACAAATGCGTACTGTTCCATTGCAGCAATCTTCCCAAATCGTTTTTCAAAACTGCAAAAATGGATTACCAGGCAATCATCGCAGGTTCAGTCGGCAAACAGAACACTTACGGCACAATCGTCGGCAAAATCGCTCCCAACAAAACAACTTTCTGTCGCGTCACCACAGACGATACAGCCGGTATTCTCACTGGATATGTAGGTCAGGGAGAATTTACCGCAGACAAACTTAATACTTTCGGCGGCTATGGTATTTTAAAAGTGAAAAACCTCCAGACACTTTTACAGCTTATCTGCCAGGAAGGTTTCGAACATCACGTTGCCGCAAATATAAGCTCTAAAGCTGACGCTATTACCGAAGCTTTGGAAAATTATCTCGGCTGGGAAATTTATCATCATCAATAGATTTGATTCTCTATGGTTTTTAGAAAATGAAACTAATCGCAAAAGAATCACGGCTTAGAGGCAATGTCGCTATTCCTGCGTCAAAATCGCACACAATCCGCGCTGTCGCAATCGCGTCTCTGGCTGATGGTGAAAGCCTCATAAGAAATCCGCTCATTTCGGATGACGCGATAAGTGCAATTAAATGTTACGGTATGCTCGGCGCTAAAGCAGACTGCTCGGATAAAGCCTGCTGGAAAATCACCGGCACTGGCGGGAAATTAAAAGCACCTGCTGAAATTATCGATGTCGGAAATTCGGGTACAACTCTGCGGCTTGCGACAGGGTCAGCTTCTCTGATACCTAAAGGACAAAAAGTAACATTCACAGGTGATTCGCAGATTCAGACAAGACCGATTCAGCCCCTTCTCGATTCTTTGAACGAACTTGGTGCGAAAGCAAAAAGCATAAAAAATAATGGCTCGGCCCCAATCGAAATCCAAGGTCAAATCAATGGAGGCAAAACAACAATCGAATGTTTCACAAGCCAATATCTAAGCAGTCTGCTTCTCGCGGCACCATTGGCACCCAAAGATACTGAAATAATTGTCCCTCTCCTCAACGAACCTGACTACGTGAAAATAACCCTTGATTGGCTCGACTGGCAAGGCATTGAATATGAAAATTACAATATGAAGCGTTTCATAATCAAAGGCAATCAAAAATTCAAAGCCTTTGACAAGCAGATTCCAGCCGATTTTTCTAGCGCGACATTTTTCCTTTGCGCCGCCGCTATCCTCGATTCTGATATCACAATCACCGGTCTCGATTTTTCAGATAGCCAGCCAGACAAAGCCGTTGTTGATTATCTCAAAAAAATGGGGGCAAAAATCGAAATTACTTCCGCGGGTGTCCGCGTTCAATCAAGTCAACTAAAGGGCGTTGATATAGATATGAACAGAACACCGGACGCCCTGCCGGCAATGGCCGTAACAGCAGCATTTGCACAGGGAACCACAAGATTCCTAAACGTCCCGCAGGCAAGAAAAAAAGAAACTGACCGGATAAAATGTATGGCCGAAGAACTGACAAAATTAGGAACGAATGTCGAGGAACTTCCCGACGGCCTGATTGTTCACGGCAGCAAACTTCATTCCGCAAACCTTGATGGTAGAGGCGACCACAGAATTGTTATGTCCCTTGCAATTGCGGCGATGGCTCTCAGTCAGCCGTCAACAATCGATACCGCCGAAGCAATGAACGTTACATTTCCGGATTTTGCCAATCTTATGAAGCATCTGGGGGCAGATATAAATTTATCAGCCTGATTCCGAAATTGACTTGAACAATTCTTCCCTTTTTTTTATACTGCTTTACTCGGAATTAATTAAAATGGTTAAAAAGGAGATACTATGTTAGGTTGTCATTTTGGACGAATGTTTCAGGTATCAGTCGCAGGCGGGTCATATCAGGATGGCCTTTCCGCTGTAATTCAAGGCTGTCCCCCTGCTATGGCGATTAGCGAGCAGGAAATATACGGCGATTTACTTTTGCGAAAGCCCGGCGCAGATGAATTAAGTTCACCTCGCAAAGAGCCGGATTTGCCCGTAATTTATACAGGTATTAATGCTGCCGATACAGTCGAAGACGCAAAAAACAAGGGATTGACAAATGGCACGCCTTTGACAATTCTCATCCCAAATCTCGACAGGCATTTCATTCACGTCAAACAATATCAGGACACCAACCGCACTCCCCGCCCGGGACACGCTTCTTATGCTTCATTTCTAAAATACGGTCCTGCGGACGATTCAATCGGCGCTGGAATTTTCAGCGGCAGATATACCTCCACGATTGTCGCAGCAGGCTGTGTCGCCAAAAAAATTCTTCAAAAATGCGGCATTGAAGTTTTCAGTTTTGTAAAAGAACTTGCGGGCGTTAGATGCGGAAATATCGATAGCTCAAAAGCATTGAAATATACTCAAAACTATAAAAAAATGAGATGTGACCTCGATCCATTTTATCAGGAAGTTTATGCCAAAGGCAGAATAAACGCAGATATGCGTTTCCTTGAAAAAATGGTTGTCTTTGCTCAAATTGAAAAGGAAATAGACCTGATTCGAGACAAAGCTCCAAAAATAGATGTCAAAAAAATTATTGAAAAATATGGCGTTCATCACATCCTGAATTGTCCCGACATAGAGACTGCGGAAGAAATGGTAAAAGCCTGCAATAAAATTTCAGCACAAGGAGATTCAGCAGGTGGAGTTGTGGAAGTCATCGTAACCGGCGTACCAGTAGGTCTCGGGGAACCGGTATTCGATAAACTTGACGCACAACTTGGCCAAATGCTTGGCATAGGCGCTGTTAAAGGTGTTGAAATCGGAGCTGGTTTCGCTGTAAAAAATATGACAGGTTCACAAAACAACGACCAGATGCATTCTGAAAACGGCAAAGTCATATTTGATTCTAACAACGCCGGCGGCATCACAGGTGGGCTCTCAACAGGTCAGGATATTGTTGTCAGACTTGCAGTAAAGGGCACTCCGACTATTGATAAGCCGCAGCATACAATTGATAAATACACCCTCGAAAACAAAAATCTCGCTGCGATTACAAGACGAGACCCGACAATTGTTGCGCGAGTCTGGCCGGTAGCTGAAAATTATACCGCGATGATAATCCTTGATAATCTTATGATGCATTATGGTTATCAGAATATTAAGCAGAAGTTTGAAAAATAAAACACAAAAAAAGGCCGACGTCAAAGTCGGCCTTTTTAATTTAATTCAAATTAATCCTATCTTTCTTTAAGTGGGGCGAAATATTCTTCTTCGTATTCCTGTTTTATAATAATCGATGGCTTAACAAGAATCAGCAGAACATCCTGATCTTTCACTTTGCTGCGATTGCTGAACAGTCTGCCGATAAGAGGAACCTTTGAAAAGCCCGGTACGCCGGATTCCTTGTTTATTTCCGCGCCAAGTTTCTGACCGCCGATCAGCAGTGTCCCGCCATCCGGAACGCTTACGCGTGTTCGAATATCGGATACTTCTGAAACTGGAAGCGTAACATTAAATTGCTCACCGGTAGTATCAGAAAAAACCGGGAACAGAGTATCAAGGTTTACCTGGGTATAGTTCGCCAGAATTAAAAGAACTACATACTTTTTATCTGCTGTAACTGTCGGTGTTACGTTTAATGTTACACCACCGACAATCCATTCAGCAGTTGGATTTGCAATAACTCTTGTCGGCTGATCCTCGCCTGCAACTGTTATATCTTCGAATTCATAATCCGAGATATATGCTGCTTCTCTTAAAACACTGATATTTGCACGTTCGCCGCTTAGAACTGTTACTCTCGGTGCAGTCAGAACTTTTGCGTCACGATGTGCCTGTGTTGCTCTGATAAGAAACCTGATTTGCAAATCATCATTAAATAAATTTAAGCCAATGGCGCCAATTCCGCCTCCAAGCTGTGGGGCGCCAATGATGCCTGCGGGTGTTGTCGAGATATTGCCCGGAATTGATGTCGCACCAGGCAGCGAAAAGTTCGAAGAATCCTGAAGAATAGCTATATCATCTGTAAAGGGGCTGCCGGTTCGAAGCAGAATATCTGTATCGATACCAATGTCCTCAAGGAAATTTTCTGTTACGAATAAAAATCTTGCCTCAATTGCTACTTGCAATCCTTTGGAATCACGTAAATCACTCAAAAGTTTTTCTATTTGCAAATGAACCTGCGGAGACTGACTTATAATTAGTGTATAACTATTTGTCGTCCTCACAATTGAACCTTCACCGCCGTTAATTAACCATGTATCAGGAGCAATTGTTTCCTGTATGATTGTGACTATATCGTCAGTATTTTCATCCATTAACTGTTCAGAATCTTCTGTCCCGCCGGTGTTGCCCGAACTTTGCGAAATACTGCCGCCGCCTCCGCCGCCGCCCTGACCGCCTGTTTGTGTCTGGGTAGGTTCGAAGTTCGCTGATGCGCCGACAATTTCACTTATGTCATAAACCTGCGTAATTAATTTTGTGCCCGGAAGGGATTCTCTCGTAGCTATTGTTATGTAGCCTTCCTTAACGACAAAATCTATATTCGCTACACCGCCTGAAATCGAAGTCAGCATTATTCTTAACGTTTCACCGACAGGAACTCCCGCAAAACCCTGCATTCCTATTGGAGCATCCTGTTCAATATAAGCATTATCGGAAAGGTCATTCCAAAGAACGATAATCTTCAAAGGAGGATCGACTGAGTTTCTGATAATCTCTATCGCTTCATTGAACGGCGTATCAGGTGTAAGTGCGCTCAAATCAACGAGGGTTTCAAGTTGTTTATAAACATCTGAATCAGCTTGTGAAAGCCCTGTAATTACAGTAGCTTTTCTTTTAGCTGATATGTCCTGCCAGTTACGCGGATATGTCATCAGGTCCGCATGAGGAATCATCGATCGTTGAACATCCGTGAAAACGGCCTCCTCCTGGCGGCCGATCTCACGTTTTATCTCAAGCTGCGTCCGAAGATTTATTATATCCTGGAGCATTTGTTTATTTATCGCGCCTTCTCTGCTTGTTGGATCGATCGCTAAAAGCGTTTCAATCTGAGCTAATGCTTCTTCATATCTTTGCTGTTCCTGGTATTCAGTAGCTCTTGCAAGAAGATCCTGTATTCTCTTTTGTTTGTCTGCTGCCTGCTGTGCTCTTAGTTTCTCTTGGGCGCTTTGAGCCTCGGCTCTCGACTGCTCGGCCTTCTGACGTTCTATTTCACTCTGGCGAGCATTAATATCTTTTGTAAGCTGTTCTAACGTAGCTGTATATTGTTTGTAATCTTCATCGCCCAGCAGCATTTTATTTCTTTCGACTACTGCCGATGCTCTTGAAATCTCATCTTTAGCGTATGCAAATTCGCCTTTACTGGCATAATCTTGTGCTTTAGCGACTGCTTCATTTACAACTGCTTTTGTATAACTCTGCTGAACTCTCTGTTTCTGTTTTACAGTCTCTATATAGTTTTCTTTTACTTGTTCTTCGGTCGGAGCCGGAGCCGCTGGTCTTTCAGGTTCATCCATTGGTGCTGCCGGTGCTTGTTCCTGTTGCGGCTGCTCAACCGGGGTTGGAGTCTGTGATGGTTTATTTACATCGTTTGCTTCAGGTACAAATTTTATATATTCGTTATTGACACCAGGCTGTTGTGCCTGTTTTTGCTGCATTTCAGATTTCTGGTCAAGGGCTGCTATTTCAGCATCAACTGCTGATATTTCCTGTGCGGTAAGTTTGCCGGTTTGTTTAGCTTGTAAATATTTCTCTCTCGCCTGGTAATATTTTCCTTGTGCGGAAAGGGTTCTGGCTTGTGTGAGCAGTTCTGCCGCTACATTCTGTGTAACCGGCTGACTGACCTCTCCTGCGCCTGCCTGCAAATTCAAAGATTTCAGAAGTTCTGCAAGCCTGTTCTGGTCGGCGGGACTAAGATAATCTTTATAATTTTCTGCCTTCCTGGCTGTCGCTTTGGCGTCTTCATTCAATCCGCGGTTAAATTGTTCGTAAGCAATGTCAAGAAAGAGTTTACCCTGTTGCTGCATGGCTTGTGTTTTGGCTGCTGTATTTTCAACTGCAAAGCACGTCGATGATGCCGAGCTAATGACTATTACTGCCGCCGCAATTACCACTAAAAGCCATCTTACTTTAGATACACCAATAGACACTGGTCGTCTCCTATATAATTTTAGAGTTAAAGTTTAAGATGCTCAGGCAACATCCCTAATTTACCAAACCGTCCGGCTTCAATATTGCCGAAACTACGGCTCTTATTGAGATTAGCTATTTTAACACAGCAATCTGCGTTTTTCAAGCTAAATATTACCTCTACATAGGTGTTTTTCATAAGAGCCTGCTTTTCTTTGTTTCTTTTTCCTGAACATTTAATTAATATTTCGTTTATTACTTCGGCTGCTTAGGCATGCCTGTAGAGTAAAATTTTTAATTATTTTACGTTTTTTTTACTTTATATTTTTTGATAATTGCCTAAATACAATGAACTTATGAAAAACAATGCGATTAAATCTCAATTAATCAGTCTTGCCCTCGAAACCACGGGACGGATAGGCTCTGTAGCCATAGGAATCGATGGTAATTTATCGGACGAAAAAACCTTTTCAGCCCCGCTTCGCCATAACGCCGAACTATTTGATGCAATAAATTTACTTTTGAATGAAATTGGCAAAACAGCTAACCAGACACAACAAGTCTTTATTTCTATTGGCCCCGGCAGTTTCACAGGCATAAGAATTTCTGTAACTCTCGCCAAAATGATGGCTCTCGCCGCCGATTGTAAAATCGTCGCCGTAAATACCAGCGACGCGATGGCTCTCAATATTGAAGATGATTGCATAAATAAAATCGCAACTGTAATTGATGCCAAACGCGGCCAGTTCTTTATCGCCGTCTTTAAAAGAAATAATAATTCATGGGAGAAAATTTTATCGGACTGTATGCTGACCCCCGAACAGTTCAAAGAGATATTTGATAACGAAAAAATTTATCTGCTCGGCGAAGGTCTTCTTTACTATGCAAAAAAATTTGAAACAGAAAATATTAAGATATTAAATGAAAAATTCTGGTCGCCAAAAGCTTCGAATGTATTTAAACTGGGAACACAAATGGCTTCAGAAGGAAAATTCGTTGACCCGGTCGAGCTTGTACCTTTATATATACGAAGACCAGAAGCCGAAGAAAATTTAGAAAAACAAAAAAATTCAGAGCCCTAAGCGTAAGCGCAGGGTAAAAAGGACTCAACATGGCTCAGGAAGAACAGATTTTAGTAATAAAAAGAGAAATCCTCGATCAGCTCGGTACGTTTCACGGCCTGATGTTCGATGTGCAGCGTTATCTCGAAAAAATATTCGCACCCGGTGTATGTTCATTTATGCCCCGCTCGCAAGCCGAAAAAGACCCCTCTTTCAAGCAGTTGATACCTTATGTCATAATGTGCAGCGATGGTAAAATTTTAAATTACGTCCGCGGCAAACGCGCCGGCGAAACCCGCCTTGTCTCAAAACGTTCTATCGGCATCGGCGGCCACATCAACCCAATCGATTGGACTCTTTTCAGCAACGATACACGTCAAACGTATTTGGAAGCAGTCCAGCGTGAAATCGCCGAAGAAGTCTCAGTAGAAACAACATACACGAACAATATCGTCGCGCTTTTAAATGATGATACCAACGAAGTCGGCCAGGTCCATCTCGGCGTTGTCCATTTATGGAAATTGAATGAGCCGAAGGTCGAACGCAAAGAACAGATGATTACTCAAGTGTCGTTTATGTCCCCTGCCGAACTGCTGCAAGTCAATGATACTCTCGAAACATGGTCTCAGCTTTGCCTCGCCGGCATAGAGAAGATGACAAAAAAATGAAAGTTCAATACTTTGTAGAGGCAGACCTATGTGTCTGCTCAGTTTAATATTCTCTTTATTTCTTTTCCCCAAACAAGGTTAGCGCACTCGCTCTTGTGATATTCACATCGACAAACTGCCCTGCCAGATTCGCCGGCCCGTCGAATACAACGATAAAATCTCCCGCAGTCCTGCCGATAAGTTGCGGCAGTTCTTTACCATTTGCACTATCGAGATGCCCTTTTTTGCTCGTTCCATCAACAAGCACTTTCACCGTCTTGCCGACAAACGTTTTATTTATTTCCTCGCTGATTTTTTCCTGAACAGCCAGCAATTCGATATTCCTTTGCTTCTTTATTTCATTCGGCACATCATCGGCGAGTTTTTCATCAGCCCTCGTCCCAGGTCGAGGCGAATATTTAAAAATGTAGCTGTTTTTATATTGTGCCTTTTCAATTAGTTCCGCGCTTTTTCTAAAATCCTCATCGCTCTCACCCGGAAAACCGACAATAAAATCGCCCGCAACAGCTATATCAGGTACAATCTCTTTTGCTTTATTAATTATTTCAAGATACTCTTCGCAGGTATAACCTCGATTCATCGCCTTTAGAATTCTATCAGACCCGCTTTGTGCCGGTATATGCAGATACCTGCAAACTTTTGGCAAATCGATTATCGCCTGAAAAATTCGTTCATCGAAATTCCGAGGATAGCACGTAACAAATTTTATCCATTCGACTCCCTCTATTTTGCTTACTGCATAAAGTAAATCCGCGAACGAAAGTTTTTCCGTTTTATATGAATTAACCGTCTGCCCAAGCAGCGTTACCTGCTTAACTCCCGCATCGGTAAGTTTCTTTATCTGCGTTATTATTTTTTCCGCAGGTCTCGAAACCTCCGGCCCCCGAACGTAAGGCACAACACAATAAGAACAGAAATTATTACATCCGTGCATCACACGAACATAAGCCTGCGCCGGCAGATTCTCCTCAACAGAATCAAAATCCTGCTCGAAATCATCAAGAGTCGACAAAATCTCTGATTCCGCCTTTTGCCTGATATTCTCACTCACAGCTTTTTGTTTTTTTGTATTTTCAATCGCACCATTTACAAGCCTAGGCAATTCAGGTATCTGCATCGGCCCGCAAACAATATTAACAACCGGATGATTAAGTAAATCTTCTTTAAGCCTTTGCGCCATACACCCGAACACTGCGACTATAAGCTTTGGATTCGTTTTCCTGATGTGCTTCATATGCCCCAGCAGCGAAAGCACTCGTTCTTCCGCATGATTGCGCACAGAGCATGTATTTACAAGAACAACATCCGCCTCGCCAACTTCTTCAGTAAATTCAAATCCACCCTGCAAAAACGAATTGACCACAAGGTTACTGTCAAGCTTGTTCATCTGACAACCAAAACTCCGGAGGAATATTTTCATAGCACCCCCGCGATTGGATTTGCCGCAGCAAATTTGATTGCATATTTTCTTACAAGTTTTTCTTTCTTTTTACGAGTTAATGTCTTAATTTCTTTTTCTCCGTTTAAAGCACTTTTATAATATTTGTATTCTTTAGCATAAGCCAGTGTTGCAGGCAGCTTATTTCTAACGTATTTTGCCCCCTTACCACTATTATGCAGAGCAATCCTATTTTCAAGATTGCTTGTATATCCTGTATAGAATGTCCCATCGTTACATCTTAAGATATAGACCCAGTACTTCCCTATACGAATCGGAACCTTAGACATAAATCAACGCTGCTTTTTATTAATTTTAATTATTTCTTTAATGCTGTCATTTAATTTTTTATTAAATTCTTTCGGCCGTTCAAGCATAACAAAATGCCCGCAGTCTTTTATAATCATCACTTCAAAAGAAGACATATACCTGCGATTTGCCTCTGGATTCGTCGGCCAAAGGTCGGCATTAACACATCGAACAGGAACTTTAACTTCTTTGAAAATTTTGGCAATTCCTTTATTTTCAAATTTTCTAACATATTCTTTAAATGTACTTATAGCAACATCCGGAGGTTCGCACGACATATCATCAATAATCCATTTTTTCAACTCCGGCCTGATATTCCTGCCAAACATCGTCTCAACAAACTTTTTAACCTCACCCTTAAAATCTTTTTCAAATCCATCGACCATTTGCTTAAACATCTCTTCCGGCATTGTATCTTCGACATTCTGTATTGAATCGGCTCCAATAATACCAATGACCCTGTCCGGCATAAGTCTCGCCGCTTCAGCGACAATTTCACCTGACATCGAATGACCAATCAATATTACTTTCTTCGCATTGACATTTTCGACAACCGCTTTTACATCCTGCCCGAAAGCTTCAAGAGTATATTCTTTTCGATTCTGTTCTGAATTGCCATACCCTGCTAAATCGACTGTTACGACTTTGTATTTTTTCGCGAATTCAGGAACCTGATATTTCCAGTACCTGCTGTCACAACTCCATCCATGAACAAAAACAAGTGTCGTATCGCCTTTGCCAAATACATTATAACTTATTAATTGCCCATCGAACGATGGAACTATAAAATTTTCCGCATCGCAACGAAATGCCGGACATAATAATGATATAATGAAAACTGCCGCAAACAAATTTTTTATATTTTTCATTTTTCCCATCCTAAAATTGATTTTCTTCTGATTATACATTATTTTAAGTTATATTCACTAATTTGAAACTATAAGTTTCCAATACTTCAGTTTGATACAGCTTTACATGTTTAAGTTGTGATTGCTCCATTAACTTTCTTATTGCCAGTTTTAATCCCTCATCTGTGTACAACCCGAAAATAACTTCCCTTATCGACTCCGGGTTCAACCGTAAAAACCATGTTTTCATACCATGGAAGTCTTTAAGGCACGCTAAATTTTGCTTTTCTAAGTTCGTTAAACAGCTTTCATTAAATATTGTGCGGAATTCTTGTTCGTATGCCCATTCATCCGATTTGGTCAATGCAATTTTTTCGAAATATTTCTCGACAGAACCGCTGCTGTCGAAATCTTCTAAAATATTTATCCTTGGCCTTTGTTTGGAATAGCTTACAGGATGCATCCCTAAGCCATGCAGTTGTATCCTGTCAAAATCAAGGCCGATTATCGCACCTTTATGCTTATCTGCGTAATTAGCCCACATTACAATACTTCTTGCCTCCTTCGATACAGACAACAGGAAACTTTTTTGTTTTGCGTCGTGAATTAATTTTCGTATCGCCTCTTCAAGTTTCTTTTGAATCTCACCATTTTCAAATTGTTCATTTGATTTTTCTGATTCGAGCATCTTTTTATTTTTTATTGCAGATATATATAACGCTTCAATTGCAGGTTTATCATTTGGACAATAGAAAACCGGCAAACATTCCAGCGGGTCATTTACTTCTGAAATATATGGCAGTTTTAATTCTAACGCTCCAATTATATTTACAATGCCCACCTGATCACAATATTTATATAAAATATTCATATTGCTAAACCTCTATTATTTTCGCTCCTAACGATTCTAATTGCTGCCTGACATCAGGTCGTTTTTGTATTATTTCACCAGATGTGCCCGCATTAGCCGCAAGTACAGATTCAAATTTCATACCCGTATAATCAGCCGTCAGCGAAAATGGTTTTTCGAGAGCATCAAGCCCGATATCTTCAAATGCACTGGCAAGCACAACCATCGTTTTGCCTTTCAAAGGTGTTTTCATCGTGCCGGCATCGTTGTCCCATTTATAAAGCGAAAACATCCTGTCGAAAACAAGTTTTATCTGTGCGCTTGCCCCGAAGAAATACAGCGGCGTTGCAAAAACAATCACATCGGCATCTGCCATTTTCACCAAAACGGTTTTAGCATCATCATCGATGCAGCATTCGTATTTTTCAATCTTCTGGCACTTCCGGCAGGATATACACCCGTTTACTTTATATTTCAAAAACGCCGTATTAACAATTTCAATTTCTGCTCTCGATTTTATCGCATCAGTGAACCATCCAACCATTATAGAAGTGTTCCCGTCCTTTTTCGGACTCCCATTCAGTATCAAAATCTTCTTGGCCATATTTTAATCCCTTCTTTTGAAGCACATAACGTCCATAACATAAAGAAACACTTTACTAAAATCAAAACAATATTCTTGACTAGGTATTATACAAAGTTATAATAGGATAGGAAAAGTAAAGATTATAATTTTAAGTTTTTTTGGGATGGCGGTACTTCCGGTGCGATTGCCTATGACAGCGCCGATAGTCATAACAGCACAATTGGCGGAAACCCAGCATGATCTGCCGATGGCAAAATCGGCGGCTGCCTCGACCTTGACGGGTATAATGACAATGCAAATTTTGGAAATATCAGCCCTTTAAATTCATCCAATGCCAATTTCAGTATTTCGTGCTGGTTCAAAACCGAAGGCATTCACGACCTTAAGGAAGGAACCGGCCAATCAGAATATTTGCTCAAAAGCATTCCAGGAACATGCTCAGGGATAGTTGCCACATCAACAAATATAATTCTTGGAACGTTAGCAAGCGGAAATTATTGTTATCAAACATTTAATGGTAAAATCGATGATATGAGAATATACGATTACGCTTTAAACACAGATGAAGTTGCACAGCTTTATGAAATTCCTGAACCGGCCTCTGTATGTTTATTTAGCGTTATTGGATTAATATTGAGAAAAATTAAAAATGCTAAATAATCTATAAATTCTTTCGATTAATGCCATGTTAAGGCTAATATGGTGTTAATTTTAACATGGCATCTTAAATCAATTTAAATTCTCTAAACTAAACAGTTCATAAACAAGACCATCAGAAAATTCGGCCAAGAGTTTCATATTACAAAAACTTCTCAATTCATCCGGTTCATAAAAATTCTTTCTGATATTAGGCAAATGCCATACAAGATAAACATGTTCATTTTCTTTAAAGCTATCCAGTAAATTTTTTATAGAGTTTTCATTAATTTTACGAGTCGTTTCTGGAGTACCTCCTTCTTTCATATATTTTTGTGGTGAAACCTCGCATTCGTAATAAGTCCAAATGAAAAAAGGGGGTGATTCATTTGAAAAAAATTTACCTTTTAGTTTCATTTCTTTTACCCAAGCAAATGCTTGAGAGTTTCTAAAAGAACTTTTATTATACCCGTCAAAACCCTGATGGTAAGAAGAATAAGCCTGTGCAATTACGATATTTGCCTCTGAAGATAGCCAAACGCCTAAAAACAATGCAATTATGATAATAGACACAAATTGGCATGATGGCTCTTTTTGATTTTTACCAATATTTGTTTTCATTCGCATGCTAATGTATAAGAAATACATAAATATGGACAATAAAGGAATAAACAATGGACTCAAATATCTATCACTTAAAGGGCTTAAAACAATTTTAGTGCAGGAAGAAATTATCATATAACCATATAGAAATATAAAAAGGATTTGACATGTTAAAGAAAAATCGAAAGGTTTTTTCTTATAAATAAAAAATTTATAAGCAAGAAAAAGACCAAAGCTTAATATTAAAAATAATAATAAAATAAAAACAAACCATCCCGATAATAATTGGGCGGGATATAGTGGTAAAAACCAATAATTTATTGCTTTACCAGTTAATTCAAGGTTATGCGAAAGAGTCAACGACGCTTCCAATCTTTCTCCTGTAAATGTTTTTGTAAGGAGATAATTTCTCATTATCCATATCAATAGCGGAATAGATGTTACAAATCCCCACAAGGAGGCTCTTACAATTTTACCAATATATGTTCCTTTGATCTTGAAGAAAATATAAAAACAGCCTATAGGGACAAGGACAACTCCAGGATAACGCGTTAAGGTTGCAATGCTTGTGACTATTGCAAGCAAAATTAATCTCCAGTCGAATTCTTCCTTGCAATAACCTAAAACTAACATGAAAATACAAATTTCAGCGATAAAAAATGGTTCGCTCCATGCATTACTATGCACATGAAATAAGGGCTTTGCGAATATTACTAATAAGGCGTTTATTGTCGCTACAACTGCAGAATTGCTGATTTTTAACAACCACATCGAAGATGTGAAAATAATGATAATAAAGGATAAAACATTGATTAAACTGAATACAGAAAGATAGTCCATCCCGAGAAAATGGAAAAATGCCATTAAGACGCTAAAAAAAGGCGGCCATGAAACTATTGGTTTTCCCGTGATATCTAAAAATCCTTTGCCCTCAACAAGAGACTTAGCGGCAGCAATATATTGAGCAGAATCAGGAGACATTCCAACGCCATTAAAATTTGTGCACGTGAGTAAAAATAATCCCCCTAATAATGAAAAAAAAGAAATAAGGATAATTGTTTTTTTTTGCGATTTCTGTAACATATCATCTTTCATTTTTTACCTTTTCGTATCCTTTTGAATAATTGCAATAACCGATAAACCAAACGGAAGCGAAATATTATTCTTTAAAAAAAATCTTTCTAAACTAAATATATTTTTAAGAATTGCATTAATACCGAATTTTGGCAGACTCAAATCTCCAGATGCAGACGGAGAGAACTTTTTTCTGATAAATCTTTCACACAAAGCAATTGGAAACAAAAAACAATTAATATAACTCGCCAATATCACATTGCATTGAGAAAAACTTTTGAACAATTTTATAATATCATTTTTGTTGTAGCGTTTTTTGTGATGATGAAATTCGTCTCTTCTTGTCCAAAGCCACTGATATGCAGGAACAGTACAAATCAGTAATCCTCCCGGCTTTAATATCCTAAATACTTCTGAAAGTACTTTTTTCTCGTCTTCAACATGTTCTAATACGTCTAATAAAGTTACACAATCAGCTGAGTTGTCATTCAATTCTATTTTCTGAGTTATTTCAGAATTAAAGGCTTTAACACCTCTTTTTCGGCAATACTCAAGTGCAAGATTGTTCGATTCAAATCCTAGTGCATTATAACCGCATTTAGATAAATCCATCAGCATCATTCCGCAGCCGCAGCCTAAATCATAGACTTTTATATCTTTCTCCGGACTATTTAGCGGTAGATATTTTTTTATCAAAGAAAGCACTATTTTTCTTTTTGCGCAAAACCACCAATGCTTCTGTTCCATCTTAAATATCTCATCATAGAGATAGCTTTCCATTAAACCTTGGCCTTTTTTAGAAGTTCAATTCTCGCTTCATAACCCTTCGGCAGCGATTCGGACTGCTCTGCAATTATATATAATGGTCGGTTTTGAGAATGAGTGTAAATGCGTCCCACATACTCTCCTATTAAGCCCATAACAAAAAGCTGTACCCCGCTAAGAAAAAAAATCGCACTTGTCAGAAGGGCATATCCTTCCATTGGCATCGCAAAAAATATTCTTTGAACTACTATTATTCCCAGCATAATTATTGAAAAAAAACATATAATTATTCCAAAAACAAGAACAATTCTCAATGGAACCGTTGAAAATCCGAGAAAAGCATCCATTGCCAGAAGACTTCTTTTAATTAGATTGTATTTACTTCTGCCCGAAAACCTTTCATCACGATCATATAAAACAGCACACTGTTTATAACCAACCCACGATATCAAACCGCGAATGAACCTGTTCTGTTCTCTGCATGTAAGCAGTTGTTCAGCAACGCAGCGATCGATTAATCTGAAATCTCCGGTATCCAGAGGCATATCTATATGGCTGACTAATTTGAATACTCTATAGAACATCCAGGAAGTTAATTTTGTTATACTATTTTCGCCGATTCTATTCCGTCTTTGTGCATATACTATTTGATAACCTTGTTTCCATTTTTGTATTAGTTCCGGAATTAATTCTGGTGGATCTTGCAAGTCTGCATCTATTACAACTACTGCATCACCCACAGCATGGTCAATGCCGGCTGTAGTTGCCGCCTCATGTCCGAAGTTTCGGCTGAATGATATGAACTTTACATTTTCTTTGGCTTTCTCAAATGAATGTAAAATATCAAGAGTCTCATCATTACTCCCATCGTTTACAAAAATAAATTCGAATTTTTCTTCGATATTTTTTTCTATACTGAAAAGTCGCGTTGCCAAAGTCTCCAGGCATTTGGCTTCGTTATAAATAGGAATAATGATAGATATAAGCGACATAAAAAAAGATTTAACCTCAAAAAATCATTTTACAATTATAAATCCTTTAAAATCACTTTAAGTCTATTCTAAATCATCTCTTGTTGCAAATGTTTTTCAGAAAAAGGTAATTAGTCCCGCTGTCTTCCTGAAAGAAGAACGATATCTCTTAGCTGTTCGACTTTTTTCGCCGCAAACCACCATTTTCGAATTCTGATTTGCTCACAATATGTGCAATAGACATCAGCGCACGCAGATGGTAATTTCTTCATCCAAAGATCCGAGCAGGATAAACGCCGTCTTTACCGGCTCATTCAGTTTTTTCTACACCTTCCCGGACTGCAGCGTCTGTAACAGCCAATCTTGTATCCCTGTCAGCACCATTTGAACTGCGACCGCCGCAACGATTAAACCCGTTATTCGAATAAGCGGCCCGAACACTTGGAATCGCTCTAATGTTTTGCCAATCCAGATTGATGATAGCATAATAAAAAAATTCATTATGACAGCCGCAGTCAACGATATGATTGTAATTCCTACTCCGTGAGCGGATGAAAATGAAATTGCCGCCGTTATCGTTCCCGGCCCCGCTATCAAAGGAGCCGCCAACGGAACTATCGAAATATCGTCCGTCGACCTTTGCAGACTCTGTTCGTAAAAACGTCCGTTGCGTACAGCAGATAAACCTATAATAAAAAGAACCACTCCGCCCGCAACCGCAAGTGAATATATTTCCACACGAAAAATTGTTTTCAATATGAAATGACCTACAGCGGACAATATAAGGAGAATAGCCAATGCGATAAAAGAAGATTTAAGCGAGACCTTCAGCAATTCATCTTTCGAAAAAGTCGGCCGCATAGATGAAAGTATGAACACCTTGCTTGCTGGGTTAATCAACGCCAGAAAATACAAAGATGTCTGGACAAATATCTCGATATTCATTATCAGGCCTTAAATTTGATTAAATTATAATACGTAAATTCTTGTCGTCAAACTTTATATACTGATCGCGATTGAATTTTCCCGCTAATCCGCGGATAAATGCTTTAAAAATAAATACTTAAGCTTTCAATCGCGGGAATTTACTACCCTAAAAGGGTATATTTGATTTCCGCTTGACGAAAAGGCCAGATTGGTATATAAATTATACCAATTATTTAATAGGTTCGGATGAACAAGGAACTGCTTCATACAAAACTTGTACGTGAACTGATTGCACAAATTGCTTCAGGTTCGTTTGCCGATGGCGCACGCCTCCCTGCGGAACGCAAATTGTGCAGACAATACAATCTTAGCCGCGGAACAGTACGTCAGGCTTTTTACGACCTTGAAAAACTTGGCATCATCAAAATAAAAGCCGGTTCAGGCGCTTATGTCCAGAAAGTTTCCCAAAAAAAACTCCCGACCAACTTTCTTCCGCAGGACTTCGCCAGTGTTTCTTTTTCAGATATCATTTACGCCCGCAAAGCGATCGAAACCGCCGCGATTACCCTTGCCTGTGAAAGAATCGATTCGCAGCAGCTCCTCCAACTTGAAAATCTGATTGAAAAAATGGAACATTCCAAGGAAAACCTCCTCGATTTTTTCAAATTTGATATGGAATTTCATCAGGTCATTATTCACGCTTCCGGAAATATGCCCCTGATTACAGCCTTTGGTTCAATCGCCGAATATCATAAATACTCACAGGTCTTTTCGAGCATTCACGAAGACGAAGTTGACTTTGCCGTCAGCTATCATAAAAAAATGCTCTCTGCATTGAGAGACCGCGACATCAAAAACGCTGCAAAAGCGATTAACAGGCATTTGGAACATACCGAACAAATTTCAAAAATTACAAAGCAAAAAGATATTTCTGCATAATTATTTTTTAGAAGGAGTAAAGAATGAAAATTGAAAAATTCTCAATCGGCACAGGCGACAGATTCGCTCATCAGGGCAAAGCCCAGCTTGCCGCGATAATAAAAGCAAAAAAACTGGGATGCGACATCGTCCCTGTTTGGAACAAATCAAATAGAGAACATTCCATCATCGGCACAAAACCCGCCGATTTACGTACCGAAGCTGATGCCGCAGTCAAAGCCCTCGGATGGAAAGATTCATATTATGTCGATGCCGACCATATTAATCTAAGCACAGTCGATTCATTCATCCAGCCAAGCAATTTCTTCACTCTCGATGTCGCTGATTACATCGGCCAGAAATGCGATGATAAGGATTTGAAAAATTTCATTGCGCAAAACAAAAAATTCATCGGCTCCCTCGAAATTCCCGGTATCGATGCAAAATTAAATATAACACAAAGTGACCTCGAAAAAATCGGCGCAAAATTTCTGCTCGCTGTTAAAAAAGCGGGCGAGATTTTCAGACACGTCGCCGACAAAAAAGGCAGCGATAATTTCGTTACCGAAGTTTCAATGGACGAATCGAATCAGCCGCAAAGCCCGGTTGAAATGCTTTTCATTCTTTCCGCTATTGCCGCCGAAAAAATCCCCGCTCAGACAATCGCGCCCAAGTTCACCGGCAGATTCAATAAAGGTGTCGATTACGTCGGTGACGTAAAACAATTCGAAAAAGAATTTAACGAAGATATCGCGGTCATCAATTTCGCAATTAAGCAATTCGGCCTGCCCAACAATCTCAAATTAAGCGTCCATTCAGGCAGCGACAAATTTTCAATTTATGCTCCGATTAAAAGAGCTTTAAAAAATACCGGCGCAGGCCTGCATTTGAAAACCGCGGGCACTACCTGGCTTGAGGAAATCATCGGCCTTGCCCTTGCCGGCGGCGAAGGTCTTGTCATCGCCAAAGATGTTTACAAACAAGCTCTCGAACATTTCGACGAGCTTTGCGGCCCCTACGCCACCGTTATTGATATTAATAAAGCTAAACTGCCCTCAGCCGATGAAGTTGCGAAGTGGGACAGCCAAAAATACGCAAATACGCTGCGGCACGACTTGAACTGCAAAGACTATAATCTGAATTTCAGGCAGTTAATCCACGTCGGCTATAAAATCGCCGCCAATATGGGCAGCCGCTACATCAACGCTCTGGAAAAATTCGAAGACACTATCGCTAAAACCGTAACCGAGAATATCTTCGACCGCCACATTAAAAGAATATTCATAGATTAAGGCAAAACTCTAAAAATTGGTCACATTTTAGCCGAGTGTTGTCATTCCCGCGAAAGCGGAAATCCAGCGTAAAACAGTATCCGCCGAAGGCGGTTTCCTATTTTTTTATATTCGGCTAAAATATTACAACTTTCTTTAAAATCATCTCATAGCATTTATTCAACAATAATGTTAAATAAATGCAATGAAACAATAGTTTTAACAGGGCTACAATATTAATATTATTCAAGATTTACTTATACTCCTTTACTAAACCTTTTCCTTGCCTCCTGCGCTTAAAACGGTATACTACTTTGCTTTCGTATATACAATAGTGTCCCAATGGGACTTCCACAAAATATTAAATATAAAATATTAAATTTTAAAATGAGTTTATCGTGCCTATTTTTGAATACAAATGTGAAAAATGCGGAAAAGTTAGTGAATTTCTCGAAAAATCGATGAATTCCAAAGAAATTCACTCCTGCCCCTCTTGCGGCGGAAAAAAATTAACCAAACAATTTTCAACCTTTTCAGCTCAGGTTAAGCAGCCTGCGGCTCAAAGCAAATGTCATGGTTGCCCCTCCGGCAGAACGTGCCCTCATTCAGGACTCTAAGGACTATGGAAGAAAACAAGGGATTTTACAACTTCAACGAAATAGAAAAAAAGTGGCAGACCTTTTGGGAAACCAAAAAGACTTTCGCCGCAAACGATAACGACCCAAGGCCGAAATATTATGTGCTCGATATGTTCCCCTACCCGTCAGCACAGGGTCTGCACGTCGGCCATCCCGAAGGCTACACCGCAAGCGATATCGTCGCCCGTTTCAAAAGGATGAAAGGCTTCAATGTCCTGCATCCAATAGGTTGGGACGCATTCGGCCTTCCCGCCGAGCAGTACGCCGTCAAAACCGGCACTCACCCCGCCATAACAACCCAGCAGAACATCGACAATATGCGCCGCCAGATAAAAGCCCTCGGTTTTTCGTATGATTGGGACAGACAGGTCGATACCACTGACCCCGGTTATTATAAATGGACACAATGGATTTTCCTGAAATTATTTAATAGTTACTTCGACACTGCCGAACAAAAAGCAAAACCCATTTCCGAGTTGATAACGAAACTCCAGGAAGGAGATTTATTCATCGGCCCCGATGGTTTGCCGGTCAGCGCAAATCCTATCCCCGCCATTATGGGAATCCCTGTTGGCACGCGTAAATGGATTGAATTGACCGAAGTGGAAAAAGAAGAGTTCCTGAACAATCAGCGTCTCGCCTATGAAGATGAAGTCGCCGTAAATTGGTGTCCCGAACTCGGCACAGTTCTCGCCAACGAAGAAGTAATCGGCGGCATCAGCGAACGCGGCGGTCATCCCGTCATCCGCAAACCTATGCGACAGTGGATGCTCCGAATAACGAAATATGCAGACAGGCTCGAAGAAGATTTACAATTCGTCGATTGGCCGCAATCTATCAAAAAACTTCAAACAGATTGGATTGGCAAAAGCATCGGCGCAGAAGTCGATTTCAAAGTCGATGGCTTCGATGAAATAATTACTGTCTTCACTACCCGTCCCGATACCCTTTTCGGCGCAACATATATGGTCCTCGCGCCCGAGCATCCGATTGTCGATGAAATTACATCACCCGGCCAAAAACAGGCAATCGAAGATTATAAAAAAATCGCGCAAAGCAAAAGCGATCTCGACAGAACCGACCTCGCAAAAGACAAATCAGGCGTTTTCACAGGCGCTTATGCGATTAATCCGGTCAATAACGAAAAAATACAAATCTGGATAAGTGATTATGTTCTTATAAGTTATGGTACTGGTGCAATAATGAGCGTACCTGCTCATGACGAAAGAGATTTTGAATTTGCTAATAAACATGGCTTAGAAATAAGACCAGTAGTTGAACCAGATAGGAAAACAGCCTTAACATTACCTATACCAACTTCTTATTCGTATGAAGGTCCGACCGAAGGAATTGTATCTCCACAAGAATGGATCGCAATAGCTGACTCCATCATTGCTGAAGTAAAAAATGGTCAAGCACCTTTTACTAGACCTGTACCAACAAAACTAGAAAAAAGAGCAATAGAATTAGTTAAAAATGACTCATTGGCAGTAGATGAAATAAGAAATAGGCTAAAAGATATTGTACTAACTTCACAATGTACCGCAGGCGAAGGCATCGCGATTAACAGCGGCGAGTTCACCGGTCTGCCAACCGCGGATTTCAAAGAAAAAATCACAAACTGGCTCGATGAAAAAGGCCTCGGCAAAAAAGCTGTAAATTACAAACTTCGCGACTGGCTCTTCAGCCGTCAGCGTTACTGGGGCGAACCGTTCCCCCTGCTTCATCTCGAAGATGGCCAAATTATCGCGCTCGATGAAAATGATTTGCCGCTGACTCTTCCGGAAACTGATAATTTCAAACCGTCGGACTCCGGACAATCGCCTCTTGCGAAAATTGAAAATTGGCTCAACATCGAATTACCCAACGGCCAAAAAGCAAAACGCGAAACCAACACAATGCCCCAGTGGGCCGGAAGCTGCTGGTACTATCTGCGTTATCTCGACCCGAAAAATGACCGTGCCGCTTGGGAAAAAGAAAAGGAAAAATATTGGATGCCCGTCGATTTATACATCGGCGGCGCAGAGCACGCCGTTCTGCATCTTCTCTATTCCCGTTTCTGGCACAAACTGCTTTTCGATTTGGGTTATGTCAGCACCCCCGAACCCTTTAAAAAATTAATCAATCAGGGAATGATTCTCGGCGAAGACAATCAGAAGATGAGCAAGTCTCGCGGCAACGTTGTCAATCCCGACAAAGTTATTACCGATTACGGCGCCGATTCGATGAGGCTTTACGAAATGTTTATGGGCCCGCTCGAATCCACCAAGCCATGGAGCATGCAGGGTGTCGAAGGCGTTCACAGATTCTTAAACAAACTCTGGCGCGCCGTCATCGACGAGCAGACCGGCCTGTTACATAGCAGCATTAAAGACGTCGATGCCGATGAGGAAACGCTGCGTATTCTTCATCAGACAATACGTAAAGTAACACAGAACGTCGAAACTTTCCGCTTCAATACTGCCATTAGCCAGATGATGATTTTCGTAAATCATTTGATGAAACTTGAATCAAGACCGAAAAAAGCAATTGAAACTTTTATACTTATTCTTTCTCCTTTTGCCCCGCACATAGCCGAAGAGTTATGGCAATTGCTCGGCAATAAAAATACTCTGGTCTATGAAAACTGGCCGCAGTTCGATGAAAATCTCGCGAAGGAAAAAGAGATTGAGCTGGCCGTCCAGGTCCTCGGCAAAATTAAAGATAAGATTGTCGTGCCTTTCGATGCCGATGAAGAAGAAATAAAACAAAAAGCTCTCGCCTGCGAAAAGGTCGCATCCTCAATCGCCGGCAAAGAGATTAAAAAAATAATCGTCATTAAATCCCGTCTCGTTAATATTGTTATTTAATATCTCTGTGTTCTCTGTGAACTCTGTGGCAAAGGTCAATAAATGGCATTGGAAATTGAAATAAAGCTTAAAGTTGACAGTTTGCAGCCGACCGCTGAAAAGCTCAAACAACTCGGCGCAAAATTCGAAGGCGATTTTCTGCAAATCGATTCGTATTACGACGATAACAAAGATTCGCTCGTCAATTCCGACAGATGCCTGCGAATAAGAAAACACAAAAACCATATTGGCGAGGCAATCGAGTTAACATACAAAGGCGCAAGAGAAAATCATCGCTTCAAAACCCGCCGCGAAATCGGCTTAAAAGTCGATAAAGCCGAAGAACTCGCCGAACTTTTCGAACAGCTCGGCTATAAAGTAAGGCTCACACTCGAAAAGAAAAGAAGCTTGTGGGATTTTCAGGATTGCAAAGTCGCTCTCGACCAGCTTCCCCTCATCGGCACATTCGTCGAAATCGAAGGCCCCTCCGATGACATCATCGAGCAGGTGCAGAAAGACCTCGCTCTTGAAAATCTCAAACACGAGCCTGCCAGCTACGCGCATCTCATGGAACAAGCCATCGCAAAAGCGGGCCTCAAAACAAGAATAATTACACTGGACAAAAAATAATGAATCCGGAAAACGGGTACATATCGTTAATCGTAAATACAAGCTCAGGCTCAAGCAGCGAAAAGCACATTGTAACGCAGTTCATCGAATATCTTGAATCGAGAAAATTCCAGCTACAGGTCAACCAGACAAAATCACTCTCGCACGCCCGTGCTCTCGCGACCGAATCCGCTGTGAAATTCAATTGCGCTATGGTCATCGTCGCAGGCGGCGACGGAACTATCCGCGAAGTCGTCCACGGCCTCGAAGGAAGCGACAAGCCGTTAATGCTGATTCCCTGTGGAACTGAAAATCTCCTCGCAAATGAGCTTGGCTACAAAAAAAACAGTTTGAAACACATCATCCAGATTTTTGAATCCGATATCCGCCGTCCTCTCGACCTTTGCAAAGCCAACGATACTTTTTTCACTTCAGTTGGCGGTGCTGGTTTTGATGGCGACATTGTCCAGCTCGTCAGCGACCGCCGCCGCGGCAACATAACGCATTTATTTTATTTCTTCCCCATCCTGAAAACTTTCCTCAGCTATAAATTCCCTTCCATCACCGTCGAAGTCGATGACAAAGTCATTTTCTCAGGCAGAGGCATCGTGATTTTCGGTAACATTTCGCGTTATGCGCTCGGCCTTCCGATTTTGAAGGTGGCAGATTACGGCGACGGTCTCCTCGACATCTGCATATATAAATGTTCCAATCAGCTCCCGCTTGTTTACCATTCGCTTTTGACCGTCTTTAAAAGTCATCGCAGAAGTAAAGGTGTAATTTACAGGCAGGGCAAAAAAATAAAAATCTATTCCGACAGTTTCATTAGAACAGAACTCGACGGTGACCCCGGCCCGCTTTTGCCGCTTGAAATCTCGATTATCCCTCACGCCGTGAAAGTCCTCGTTCCGCCAAAAGGCAAACCGGTCGGTATGCGTCGCAGAGTCTTTCGTGTCTTCGAATAATTTTTTTGGTGTCTTTGTGCCTTAGTGGCTATTATTTGATATTTAAATTTTTTTGTGTCTTTGTGTCTTGGTGGCTAAAATATGTTCAACATCGGCAATATAAAAATCGAACCAAACGCCGGCCTCTTCATCATCGCCGGCCCATGTGTCATTGAAACTCAGCAAATTTGTCTCGACATCGCCTCAAAGCTCGTCGACATCAGCAAAAAAACCGGCGTGCCCATAATCTTCAAAGCAAGTTTCGACAAAGCCAACCGCAGCAGCATCGAAAGTTTCCGCGGCCCCGGAATGGAAAAAGGCCTTGCCATCCTCGACCATATTAGAAAAACAACATCGCTTCCGATTCTCACCGATGTTCACGAAGTTTCGCAGGTCTCCGCCGTCGCCGAAGTCGTTGACTGCCTGCAAATCCCCGCTTTCCTTTGCCGCCAGACTGACCTGCTCGCCGCCTGCGGAAGAACCGGAAAACCAATCAACGTAAAAAAGGGACAATTCATGTCCCCTGATGAAATGAAAAACGCCGTCGAGAAAATCCGTTCTACCGGCAATGAAAAAATTATGCTCACCGAACGCGGCACATTTTTCGGCTACAATCGTCTCGTCAATGATATGACTGCCATCCCCGCTATGAAAAAATTCGGAGGGTGCCCTGTCATTTTCGACGCCACCCACAGCACCCAGCAGCCCGGCGGTCTTGGCAATGCCTCCGCAGGCTGCCCCGAAATGGCCCCCGTTCTCGCAAAAGCCGCTGTCGCCGCAGGAGCAGATGGTCTCTTCCTCGAAGTCCACACTGACCCAAAAAACGCAAAATCTGACGCCGCAACCGTTATGCCTATCGAATGGCTTGAAAAATTAATTACACACTGCAAAAAGATTTACGAAATTGCCAAAAATTAAAGATATTATACGTATTCAATCTGGGGCCTATAATATTATTGATATTTCCAGTAATGCAATACTCTTTGCAAAAAGGGGTTACAGTTACATTAACATAGTATAATTTCACGACTTATTTTCAAATCTTTACATCTCTCCTTAAAGTAAACATCGTTTAATGGCCGATAACTTCTATGGATTAACTCTCAAGACAAAAGAGATAAACTGCGTAAAACAGGTATTTTTCAAAAAATTTAAGATTTTATTTATCGGCACTCCTTATTAGACCGATAATTATGAGGCAATGATGTATTTAGGTTCGGACAGAAAAGTGCAGCAGAATTTAAGACAGCTCGTTCTAACGAAGGGTGCTGAAAAGTACGTCTTTCGCTACGAATCCGGCTGTGAAGATTCTTTGCTCGATGCACTTGTTATCCAGGCCAAAGATACAAGGACAAATTTTGATTGGTTTGACGCCGCTGTTTTGAGTTTCAAGCTCACACAGTCGCTGATTACCGAAGCGGACAAGTTATTAAGTGAAAAGGCTCCGCAAATGACTGAGCCTTTAGAATAAAAAGTATCTATACTGATTGTGATTGAATTGTCCCGTAATCCGCGGGTCAGATGCTTTCGAATATTAGTTATCTGTTCAATCGCAAAATTTACCGCCCCCAAGGGTATCTTCGTCGTGATTTACGATATGGAGAAAAAAATGGAAAACTGTTTGATTATCACGGAATTTCTCGATTACCTGAAATTTGAAAAGCATTTCTCTGAGCACACTGCAAAATGCTACAATGCGGACTTGGAACAGTTCTGCCGGTATATCACTGGCGACTCTGCACAGTCCGACTGGCCCGGTTCAGATCATACTGCCGGCGGAGTGGCAACTCAAACTCAGACTAAAGTCGAACAGTTGCTTTTGGCTTTGACGACCGACACTGTCAGAGCATATATGGCTCATCTCAATGACAAACAATATTCGAAATCTACTTCCGCGAGAAAACTTGCAACTCTCAGAAGTTTTTACAAGTTTCTCGTAAAAAGAAATTATCTTCAGGGCAATCCCGTCATTGCGGTAAGAACACCCAAGCAGGACAAACGCCTCCCGAAATTCCTCGAGTATGAACAGGTTAAAACCCTTCTCGAAACTCCCCCTGCCGACAGTTGGCTCGGCGCAAGAGACCGCGCTATCATGGAAACTCTCTATGGCACAGGTGTCAGAGTCAGCGAACTGGTTGGCCTCAATATTGAGGATGTTGACTTCCTCGGCGAAGTTCTGCATATCAGGGGAAAAGGCAAAAAAGAAAGAATTTCTCCGATTGGCTCATCGGCTTTGCAGTCGATTCAGCATTATATGGAATTTAGAAACAGGCGTGCCCAGAACAACGCAAATTTCGATTCGAAAGTCCTCTTCGTAAACAAGCACGGCAAAAGACTCAGCACCAGAAGCGTCCGCAGAAAAATGGACAAGTACCTGAAAATGGCCGGCCTCGACCCTTCAATCAGCCCGCACACACTCAGACACAGCTTCGCGACTCATCTGCTCAATAACGGCGCCGATTTAAGAAGCGTTCAGGAGCTTTTAGGCCATCAGTCTTTGTCAACAACCCAGATTTATACCCATCTGACCACAAAGAAACTCAAAGAAGTTTACGATGGTGCTCATCCTCGCGATGAACAGATAGAAAACCAAAACAGCTAATCCAAAAACCCGCCTTTGTGCGGGTTTTTTTGTAGCGTAGCGGAATACATCTCGTATGCGCTTTTTAATTAATTCCATCTTTTTTTTAATTAATTCCGCCTTTTTTGGAATTGATTCCGCCTTATTTATTTTTTCTGGAATCCTTCCTTCTATTCCTTATAATATAAAATAGTATAGGCCATTTGGCCGAATCCACAGTTTTTACTTTTGAGTTTTAACTTTAAACTTCTATATGGAGATTCAAATGAGAAAAATATTATCTTTATTGTTCATCTTATCAATTGCATTCCTCACTTCCTGCTCAAAGCAAGCCCCCGTCGATAAATCCAAAATCACGATTGCCGTCATTCCAAAAGGCACGACCCACGAATTCTGGAAATCCATCCATGCAGGCGCCGTCAGGGCATCGCAGGAATTGGATGTTGAAATTATCTGGAAAGGCCCTTTGAAGGAAGACGATAGGGAATCGCAAATTACAGTTGTCGAAGATTTTATTACAAGAGGCGTTTCAGGCATAGTCCTCGCTCCCCTTGATAACACCGCTCTACGCCGTCCCGTCAGCGAAGCGACACGAGCAGGAATAAGCGTCGTCATTATCGATTCCGCTCTCGACAGCAATGACTTTGTCAGTTTCGTTTCAACCGATAATTACATCGGCGGCCAAAAAGCCGGTGAGCATCTTGCAAAACTCCTCAACGGCAAAGGCAAAATTGCCGTCCTGCGTTATCAGGAAGGTTCCGCCAGTACACAGCAGCGTGAAAAAGGCTTTCTCGATGCAATTGCCAAATACCCGGATATTCAGGTCGTCAGCGCAAACCAGTACGGCGGCGCGACAACTGAAACAGCGTACAAGGCAAGCGAAAATCTTCTCGCTCCTCTTCGTAATGCCGACCAGGCTCTTTCGATAGATGGAATCTTTACCCCTAATGAATCAACTACCTTCGGAATGCTCCGCGCATTGCAGGATAATGCCTTCGCAGGCAAAGTAAAATTTGTCGGCTTCGATAGCTCCGAAATGCTCGTCAAAGCTCTAAAGGAAGGACAGATTAACGCATTAATTTTGCAGGACCCTATGAATATGGGTTACCTCGGCGTCAAAACGATAGTCGCTCATCTCCGCGGAGAACCTATTGAAAAACAAATCGACACAGGCTCCGTGGTCGCTGCACCCGAAAATATGAACGACCCGCACATCGATAAATTGCTCAATCCGGATTTTGCCAAATGGCTGACAACGAAATAAAAACGCCTCCTGCTCTGCGGATGAACAACATTACAAAGGCCTTCGGCCCTACCGTCGCGCTCAATGATGTCAGCCTGAAAGTTAAGCCCGCCGAAGTCCACGCCCTCGTCGGTGAAAACGGCGCAGGCAAAAGTACACTGATGAAAATTCTTTCTAGTGTCCTCACTCCCGACACCGGCTCAATGGAGCTTTTCGGAAATCCTTATTCCCCGAAAAATCCCATTGCCGCACGAAATCTCGGTATTGCGATGATTTATCAGGAGCTTTCGCTTGCCCCTGATTTAACCGTCGAAGAAAATCTCACCCTCGGCATAGAACCCAATTTCACAGGCATTTTGAAAACGAAAAAAATTAGACAGCTCGCTTTAGAAGCTCTCAAAGTTTTCAATCATCCCGAAATCCAGCCTCAATTAAAAGTCAGCAAACTCTCTGTCGCCGCCTGCCAGCTCGTTGAAATCGCACGCGCTCTTGTCGCAGGCTGCAAAATTCTTGTCCTCGATGAACCGACAAGCTCCCTTGCCGCCGGTGATGTAGAAAAACTTTTCGACCTGATTAAAAAACTGAAAAATCAGGGAATTGCAGTAATTTACATCTCGCATTTTCTTGAAGAAGTACGAAAAATAGCTGATACCGTTACCGTTCTCCGCGATGGCCAAATCGCCGCCTCGAATTTACCCGGCGTTACTTCGGAAGATAAAATAATTAATTATATGGTCGGCAGAAAAATCGAACAGTTATACCCCCGCTCGAATCGAAACAAGGGAAAACTTGTTCTCGAAATTGAAAATTTTTCCGGAACCAAAAAACCAATTGCCGCTTCGCTTAAATTGCATAGCGGCCAGGTGCTCGGAATTGCCGGCCTCGTCGGCGCAGGCAGAAGCGAGCTTCTAAGATGCATCTTCGGCCTCGAAAAAATCAGAAAAGGAAAAATTAAAATCGGCCTTTACCTCGGCCCCGCTTCCCCCCTGCGAAGATGGTATCAGGGCGCTGGCCTTTTAAGTGAAAACCGCAAGGAAGAAGGCCTTGCCCTTTCAATGACAATCGCAGAAAACGTAACTATGTCTAAACTGCGTTCTTTCGGTCGTTTCGGCCTCGTTTGGCCCTCTCGTCAAAACCAGAATACTGGCAGATGGATTGACAAACTCGCGATTAAATGCGCAAGTCCCCTGCAGCGTGTTGATGAGCTTTCCGGCGGCAACCAGCAAAAAGTCGCTTTTGCTCGCCTGCTCGAACACAATGTCGATATACTCCTGCTCGATGAGCCGACAAGAGGCATTGACGTCGCCGCCAAAGTTGCTATTTACAAAATCATTGATGAGCTTGCGTGTGATAAAAATTCCCACAAAGCGATTTTAGTCGTCAGCAGTTATCTGCCCGAGCTTATGGGAATCTGCGACGATGTCTCCGTTATGTGCAAAGGCCGTCTCGGTCAAACTCACAATATTAATGAAATCAACGAACACAATTTAATGCAGGAAGCAATAGGAACTGCCTGATGTCATTGCGAGGATTTTTTTGTGGCTTTAGACACAAAAATGACGAAGCAATCTCATTACCGTTTGACGAATGAAAATTTTTAAAGGTTAAATATATGAATGTGCCCCTTAAATGGTTAAATCGTTTCGGTCTTTTGCTTGCTTTATTAGCGATATATCTTCTATTTATCTTTATCGCCCCATCAAGTTTCTCGACAATGCGCAATCTTGAAACAATCGCCCGTCAAACCGTAATCGTCGGCATCGCCGCTATTGGAATGACATTCGTGATTATCTCCGGCGGGATTGATTTGTCAGTCGGCTCAATTGTCGCCTTCAGTTCTGTTTTCGTCGCATACTTTTTAAGCAAGACTCATTTTTCTCCTCTTCCTTCCGCCGTTTGTGCTGTTGCGGTTGGTTCTGCAATCGGTCTAATCTCCGGCTTTCTCATCACCCGTTTAAAAGTTGTCCCTTTTATCGTTACGCTCGGAATGATGCTTTTATGCCGCGGAGCAGCAAAAGGCATCGCAGGCGAGCAGAAGATCAACGCCCCCTACACCTGGCTAAATGAAGTCCTCGCTTCATTACCGCCCGAAAGAAGCTGGATGATTCTCTCCCCCGGCGTTTGGATTTTTATTTTCCTCACACTCATTTTCGCTTTTATTCTAAGATATACCGTCTTCGGCCGCGCAACCGTCGCAATCGGCTCCAACGAACAAACCGCCCGTCTTTGCGGCATCGCCGTTGAACGCACAAAAGTTATTATTTACACATTAAGCGCACTTTTCGCTTCGATTGCCGGTGTTATGCAATTTTCACGTTTAACTGTCGGCGACCCCACCGTTGCAGTTGGTTTGGAATTGGATGTGATAGCCGCGGTGGTCATTGGCGGCGCAAGCCTTTCCGGCGGCCAGGGCACAATCTTCGGCTCGCTTATCGGCGCATTGATTATGACAATTATCCGCTCAGGCTGTACGCAGATGGGGCTTGAAAACTGGATTCAGGAAATTGTTACAGGTGCGATTATCATTACCGCCGTCGCCCTCGATCGCCTCCGCCACCGAAAATCATAAGGCACCTCGAATAATTGCAAATCGTACCTCTGTCATTTCGACCGAAGTCCTGTGTAGCCTTGGCGGAGCAGGACGAAGTGGAGAAATCTTTTAAAAAAATGTTTTTCCAATTTGCCCGAATCCGTCGATTTATCGAGGAGGTAATTTTTAGAGATTGCCTTAAATATTAAATTTAATTGTTGTTTCCGTTGACTTTGTCGCCGATGTACTCCGGCACAATTTCTTTTATTGCGCCGACAATTTGTTTGTGATTTTGCAAATCTGCTATCGAGACAAGATTATTGATTTTTGCCAAAAGTGCTTCTCTGTTTAAAGGCGTATTTTTCTGCCAGACGCTTATCTTCGGATGCTTTGTCAGCACCATATCTTCGCCTTTTATCGAAAGCTCTTCGAAAAGTTTTTCACCCGGCCGAGTCCCCGAAAATACAATTTCAATATCTTCGCCCGGCCGAAACCCGCTCAGCGTAATAAGTTCTTTCGCAAGGTCAACGATTTTCACCGGCTCACCCATATCCAGCACAAATATTTCCCCGCCGTTACCCATCGTCGCCGCCTGCAAAACAAGCTGCGATGCCTCAGGTATCGTCATAAAATATCTTCGCATTTCAGGATGCGTAACCGTTACCGGCCCGCCTGCCGCGATTTGATTTTTAAATATCGGCACAACCGACCCGTTCGACCCCAGCACATTTCCGAACCTCACCGTTACAAAAGATGTATTGCTCGTCCTGTCGAGGTCCTGAATATAAAGTTCCGATATGCGTTTCGTCGACCCCATAATACTCGTCGGGTTCACAGCCTTATCGGTACTTATCATCACGAAACTTTCAGCCCCGAATTTATCCGATGCATCCGCAACCGTCTTCGTCCCGATAATATTATTTTTGATCGCCTCGCCCGGATTGAGTTCCATCAATGGCACATGCTTATGAGCCGCCGCATGAATTACAACCTGCGGATGAAACTTTTCAAATATTTGTTCAACCCTTCTTTTATCCGTGATATCGCAGATTATCGCTTCCATCGCCACCTGCGGAAAACTTCTGCGAAGTTCTCTTTCGATAAAGAACAGCGAATTTTCCGCCTGCTCGACAAGCAGCAGCATCTGCGGCTGAAAATGACAAACCTGCCTGCACATTTCACTGCCGATAGACCCGCCCGCCCCCGTTACAAGGATAACCTTACCATCAAGCAATTCCCCGATAGTAGAAAGTTCAAGCTGCACAGCCTCGCGCCCCAAAAGGTCGTTAATCTCAACGTCGCGAATTTGCGATACGCGAAATCTCCCGCTCGCGATATCCGCTATCGAAGGAACCGTTCTGAAACGCACCTTCGCGCCTTCGCAAAGCTGTACCACTTTTCGCAATTGTTTCGCAGTTGCGCTCGGCATAGCGATTGCGATTTCTTCTATATTTTTTTCCTTGCAGACTGTCGGCAGTTCATCGACATTGCCCAAAACAGGAATGCCATGAATATTAACGCCCCGTTTCGCAGGATCATCATCGATAAAACCAATAACATCGTACTGCTCGATTGGCATACGATGCAGTTCACGAAGCAATGATTCGCCCGCGTTTCCCGCTCCGACAATCAAAAATCTTTTCAGCTTGCCTGCCTGCTCAGTATGAAATTCCTCATGATAAAGCCGAACGGCCATTCTCAATCCGCCCATCAGCACAATCGTCGCGAACATATCGAGAATAAAAACCGCCTGACTGAAAGTCGTAAATTCAAGCATATATTTTCTAAGCGGCTCAGCTGCCAGCAGTCCGAACCACAGAATTACAATAATCAGTGTGCTTATCAGCGATGCTTTGACTATCGCTAGCAGGTCTGTAATCCCAACATATCGCCACCACCCCTGATATTGCTTGTACATCCCGAAAATCAGAAGCTTTATTATTACAAAAAACGGCAGCAGTTTCAGATATTGAAACCAAAACCAATCGGAACTGTATTGCATATTATTTAGGAAGAAAAAAGCCATCAACAGGCTCAAACTGAACATCAAGATGTGCGCAGCAACAATATATTGCTTGCGGAAATGTAGCATTCCCCATCCTTTATCAGGCGTTACGGGGTCATCCTGTCCTGCGTTCTGGTTTTCTTCAGTCATATTCTTTATGTCTACGCCTGCTCTGTGGTTTGTGTTTGCGTCGGTGTTTCGATATAAACCTTTTCAATTGCTGTATTATCGACTTTTTTCCGCAAAAGGCAATAAATAACCGTCCCCGCAGAAAAATAATAACTCACCACAAACGCCATTATCAATCCCGCGATTATCAATATCTCAAAATGAACAACCGCCGATGCTATCGTCTGCGTCACAGGCCTGCTAACATCATCCATTGCTCCCAGAAAATTAAAATATTCCGGTTTGGGCCATATCGCATCCACCTTATCAAACTGCCGTCCCGCTTCGCTCTTCGAAAAGACCCCAAGCTGCAAAAACCACCTGCTCATCACCAGCATCACATACGCGAAAAGTCGTACAAACAGATAACACACCCCGCCATAAAAAGCCGCAAGTAGCGTATATAACCCAAGCCGCCACGGTCTCGAATAAACATAATTATACGACCTGCATATCGCATCGAACGTATCTGATTTATCAAATCCTATCGCCCCGAACATCAGGTTCAGGCTGGCCCCCGCCCATATCGTCGTAAACGCCATCAGCCCGCCCGCAATAAGCACCAGCAGGAAAAACAACGCCATAATTAGTTCACCCGCATAAGGAATATTCGTCAGCAGCCCAATTACCCAAACTATCACAAATCCCAGCAGCGCAACCAACACAAGCGGCGCAGTCGGTGCACAGAATATCGGTATAAAATTTTTAATGGCAAATCCGATGCAGGTTCTCATCCCCGCTTTTTCATCTCTCGCAAATTGAAGTGCCGCACCTCTGCTTATCGCCCCACCCGCCAAAGCCAGCACAACGAATGATATCACAAGGAAAAATATTCCGTAAATCGTATGATATTTCAAAACCCATACACACGCCAAAATACAATTCGTCACCGCCGCAATAACCCTGTCGAACTTCAGATTCAAAAGGTAAACCACACCTTCATTAAAATTCGCTATGCAAAAGCTTGAAAAAACTTTAAAAACTCCAAGCATTTGACTTTTTTGCCTCTCCTTATAAGTCATGATATAATTATCAACTCTTTCAGGATAACCAACGAAGCAATGCAGTTCCGTCGGCCACGCAGGCGAACCGCTCAGCGTAGATATCCTCAAATCAGCCTCCGAAATCCTGCCCGAAACCACCACCGTCTTATGAAAATCCATCACCCAGCCGGCAAGAAATATTATCATCAGTGCAAAAAATGCCGTCATAATCCTGCCCGGCTGAACCGCTATCTTGAACAGCTTGAAAATTTTGGGAAAAAGCAGGTTATCCATTTTGAACCCAGCCGCGCTTTCACTTTCCAAATTTTGCTCTGCCATCGATAATTCCTTAAACTAAAAAGATAAATATAATATACTCTTTTTTATCTTAATCCACTTTATTTTTTGAATTCTCCCCTTCCCCTTCCTCTTCATCAGTCTCCGGCACAGGTGATGATATCGTATAACCTTCCTCAAACCATTCGTTTAAATCAACAAGTTTACACCTCTCCGAGCAGAACGGAAAAAAACCACCTTTCTCATCTGTTTTAGGTTTCACCATTTTCCCGCATATTGGACATTTGAACTTCATACCATATATTATAATCGCAACTCTCCTTTTTTCCATCCCCAATTCTCTTGACGCCCCCTCCTTTTTTATATAAAAAGGGTCATAAATTGTCATTGCCTTGGGTTATATTTTTATTATGCTTCATTATAGAGAACGAAAAAACCAGATACACATTATAACCCTCGATGATGTGCTCGCCCGCGACATCGCCGACCGTCTCACAGACTCCCCGGACATCGCCCCCCGGCTAATCATCCCCCGCGCATACACCCCCGAAGCAATCTTGAAATCCGCACGCGACACAACCGATTCGAGAATATTAATCATCGATGTCCGCACCCAGACCAAACCAAAACTCCAGCAGGCCCACAGCGACATCGTAAGATTCAACCGTCCCGACCTGAACAATTACTGCCATACAGTCCTCATCGGCGACGGCCCCGCGACCTTCCTCCTCGAAAGCAAAGGCATAAACGCCTTCCAGAAATATCTCGCCGATTTGAGAATCGACTACAGCCCCGCCGTCTTCTTCGGCAACCCGTTTCTCTATTACACTCACGATGAACTGCTCGAGCGAGCGATGTATCACAATAATGAACTTCCCGAAAAAATCCCCCAGCGTCTCGAAAAATATTTTAAAAAAGACATACCGATAAATACGATTTATGAATATTTCCGAGCTGCCGGCGACACTGGCGAAGAAAAACTGAAAAAAAGAAAAACGCGCCGCCGCAAATTGAAGGACATCTATTTGAAGATGATTGCCCAGGATTTCCCTGACGACAAAGACCGCCTCGAAACCGCCCTGTCAAAACAAGGCTGCACCTTCCCCGGCGAAACCCTCAGATTAAATACATACCCGTTCTATTTCGAGGAATGGATCGCCGATTTACTTATCAAATCTCATTCTGCCGCATAAGAACACCCATTAAAAAGGGCCATAGATGTTCTTATAAAAGAAGTTTTTTATTCTTAAATATTTTTATTCTGGATTATGGATATATATACGAAAATAAAAATGTACATTATGATTATACATCCCATCACCAGTATAAGCTTCTATTTTAATACTATGAAGGCCGGGTTCAATATAAAATGAATCATTCGGCACATGTCCTTCATCTTGGCATATTGATCTTCCTGGACATTGGTTTGCATTGTGCCCCAAAGTGTCTGAACAATCATTTTTATTCTCATCAGTTCCTGATATATATATTTTTAATTCTTCATCTAAATATATTTTACCAACATCTACATCTAAATTGCTTCCGTCTTCCCTTTCTGTAGTACCAACTACTTCCATGCTCATTAAATACGTACGTGGAAGGTCAATGTTAAAATCGATTGATCCGTATTGCGGATTATTATTTATTCCACCACAATTATGATCTTCCGAATCGTCGAAATTAATAGTTGCAGTAAAATTTAAATAATAGCCGCAGGTTGGAGGCATCCCATAAAGCCATCCGGGATTTTGACCGTCTAAGTTCTCCGTATATTCTGAAAAATCACTGGTTTTTATTCCTTGGCATTCAGGATCAAAAGGGGGTCCCCCGCTTTCCTCGATCCAAAATTCGCAATAATCAGGTATCCAATTCCAATTGATGTCTTTATCTGATACCGCATAATGATAGCCAATATCACGTCGATTTGTATCTATCTCCGCATTTTCAGGATCTGTTATCGTCGTTGGATCTGTTGTATATCCCCACATTGAACCGTTAATAGGATCCCCGCCATCAACTAAATTAGAATCCTGAGGCAAATAAAACCTGTCCTCGAAATCTTCCCATTCGTCATAAAAATCAGATGAATTAATTTGTGTTGTTCCTGCTATATAAGGCTGCCCTGAAAAATCATTGCTGCTTAACGCATTGTAGGTATATTGACTGCCCCGCTTAAATGTTTTATGTCTTGTATTTTGATAAAAACCGTTATACTGCTCGATTAATGATGATGGTTTTGTCCATGCATATTCAAAAATTCCGGCGGTTCCGGTATTTGTGAAAATACAATTTTTTGCCGTATAATTAACATCGGAATTTGATAGTATATACACACCATACAATGAATTTCTATCAAAATTACAGTTTATTGCTTCAAAATCTGCGCCAAAGGCGTGATACATTCCTATCGTATTTCCAATAAATATACTATTTTGTGCTTTATTAGATTGTAGACCGCGATAATTCAATTTAAAAATGTTATCGTGTGACGGATTATTAATTGCACCTCCCTGTATTCCATAGCCAAGGGCTATAAAATCGCAAAAACTAATTTCAGATTCAACATTGGATATGTTGACCGAACCATTGCCGATTGCTCTGTATTTTATATTTGCCCAACCTGCTTTGGCAACTCCTGAACTTACATATTTTATCCTGTCTGATGCTAAGCCATTTGAAATAACTCTGGTTCCGCTAATTTGAGCTTCACTGGATATCGCCGTAACTACCCCAGGCATAATTGTTATAGTATGCCCTATAATATATATTCTGCTATTTGGTAGAAGTAAATAATCAACTCTTGGATGATGATACCCCATTGAAACTATTCCGCTGTCACAAGTATTGAAATTAGGCTGCCATACTATATCACTGGACGCTGAAGCATATGAATTGATCAGATGGTCACTGCCGCTTACAGTATAAATACTCCAATTGTTCGGCTCTTCATAATAGTTTGATACATTGCCGTTACCCCCGTTTACTAATAATGCTCCGCCGCATGGATCATTATTCAGAAAGTACGAACCTAAATATGTATTTGAATCGAAAGGAGAAGTTATTAAATTTACATCCGTAGGGCTTGCTGTTCCGCTTTCCAAAAGTTGCGTACATTGGTAAAAAGCATTATTATTCTCTGTGCTCGGCCCATAAGAATAAATCCCATATGCAGCATTTTGTATTATGTTGTTCTTGATTACTGCAGTATGATTTCCTTCATTATATACAAAAATACCACTTCCATCATTTAGAAATGATTGTGATCCTTTAATCGTATTGTTTGTAATTAAAATATTTACATCTGAAATGACTATGGGGTAAAAATAATCAACGTATATCCCATTGTAATACAATACATTATCAATTAAGTTATTAGACACTGTAAGATTCCCCTCTGCATATTCGCCGGAAGAAGCCATAATGCCATAATAACCGCTATTATAAACGATATTATTTTTTATGGTTATATCGCCCGGTGCACTTGCATATGCACATATCCCGCTATTACTGTATCCAACCTTGCAAAACTCTATATGGCTGCTTGTATTTACATAAATACCTTCCCAGTCACCTATGGCCACTGGATTAGTATCAATAATCTCACCCATATTAGGATCACGATCGCTTGTAAATACAATATATGAATATGGCTCACCTTTGGCTATCAGTGTTCCATTCCACGCATCAATGTAATTTCCATTAATTGTATCACGCTGAAATTTAACAATCGTTCCAGGTTCAATATTTAGGGTTACCCCAGTATCCAAAGTCAAGGTAGATACAACATGATAAGTAGCATCTGCATACCATTCTTGATCCTCAGTTAAAGTTCCGCTTACATTGCGATAATCCCAAATAATCGGTAAACCTGCATTTTCAAGTTCAGAATATTTTAAACTCTCTACCAAATAATTCCTGCCGCTAACTTTCGTTATTTGCTTGTCTGCTTCTGTAAAAGGAGTTTTTTTGCCACCCTTAGTTGTTTCCAGTATTTTTGAACTTGCAAATTTGTGACTGATAAAACTTTTTCCATTCTTTGATTTTATGAATTTGATGTCATCCTTGCTTTTCACAGTTGCATTTATACTTTCTTTACAATCTGAATTAATTTCGGTATATAATGTTATCTCCGCATTTTTAAAATCAAAACCTTTTGGCAATACCGGCTTGTTTTTGAAAATAACATTCTGATGAAAACCATCAGCAAGGGCTTCTATTTCTAAATCGATTCCCTTTCCAAAGGCATTTGGATATATTAGTTTATTATTATTTTCTGAATCTATATGTCCATTTACATTCGACTCAATAGAAGCAAAGGGTTTAACAATTTGCCCATCAGATATTTTTATTGAATCTGCTCTTAGCTTCAGAGCCTCGCCATCGATGTTATAATAAAGATATGAATTTGCTGTCTTGCCAATCTCAAGAGAATAGTTAGCCTTATCCATTACAAACCCGTTCTCGGTTTCTTTCCACGATGTATCTGTGATTTGCCAGCTATCATTGCAATCTTTATAACAGATACCGCAGCCTTTTTCTCTTACAATAGATTTTACTTCAACAACATTTAGCTCATCCGTAAAAGGATCAATTTCTTCCTGCCATTTTGTTATTTCCCATACTCGGCTGTTTTTATCACGTTGTGAAATTTGCTCTTTCCAGACAGGTTCTTTAGCCAAATTTTCTTTAAATTGGCTGGTATGAGCTTTTGCAATAGTAAGCAGATATGCCGAATAACAGATGAAGCTTAAAATAAATAAAGGAATGATAAATTTAACAATGATTTTGCCTGTTTTAAGAATTGCCTTTGCCATTTTTGGCCTCCTTCAAAAAATACTCCAATTATCTCTCTCTGTGCGATTTGCCCTTGGATACTTTTGCCGACTTTATTATATTTCCTCTTTAGCTTAGTTCAACTAAAAAAATATAATTCATCCAGTACCACGTAAAATTCTAAATTTTTATGCTGCGCAATCCTTACAAACAAACCAAATTGCGTCAAAAGTAGACTATTAAAGACCCTGAACCTCTACAGAAAACGCTTCATTTTGACATACTTTTCACACCATTTTTTCAAAATTCCGTGCAAATCCGTGCAATCCGTGGTTAATTTTTCGATTTTTAGCAAATTCGTCCTAACTGCGTAATCATCAACGAGTTATCGTTTTAAAATCGCTCATAACTCCTTATTTTACGTTGAATCGGCGCCTTTGCTGATTATCTTTTCTGCCCTCATTTTTACACTAATAACGAGGTTTTTCGCTAATCCGCGCAAGTCGTTGGAGCCGCCTTAACGATTTTAAATTTTGATTTCTTTTAACGACTTTACTGTTGGCAGAATTTCCAGATCCTCGATACCGAACTCACCAATAAATTCCCCGACTATATCATGGATTTGCATATTATCCTGAGCATGAATCATCGCATAAAGATTGTAAGGCCAATGACTTAGCACCTCACGTTCGTAGCAATGGCTCACCTGCGGCAAACCGCACAAATATTTCGCCGCCGCTTCCAGAACATCCCCATCCGCCCTGCAGCAAACCATCGCATTATAATTTTCTGGCGGGTTATGCCTCTTGATTGCTGCTGAATCGATTTTATGCCGTTTACTCGCCGGAAACGAATGAAATTGCGTATTGAATCTCAGCGAAAGATTATCCAAAATTTTATCTATCTCATTGTCATCACTCGCTTTAAGAGTAAACCATAAATTATAATGATGTTTCCGCAGATAATTATGCGAAACATTCGCGATAGCGTTTACCTCATTTGCAGCATTAGAAATTTCATCTTCCTCGATATGCGCACCTATAAGCGTGCTTACAAGCCGGTTATAACTGCATAAAGGATCAGAACTTAGATAATCGCCGCTTTGAGCAAAAGCCCTCGCCCGACATCCGCCGCAGATTTCGATAAATTTGCAGCGTTCACATTTCCCGCTGAATTTTTTCAGCCTGATTGAATTCAGAAAATCAGATTTTTCCCATATTGAGCCGAAATCCCCCGCCTGCAAAACATTCCCCGCCGAAATTTTCAAAAATCCGCACGTCTGCACATCCCCTTCATAACTTATGAACGCAAAATCACTTGCGGCAAGACACCCAAACGCTTTTTTCTTCGATTCAGGATTTCTCTCTTTGAAGACCGCCGCAAACCTCGGCGCACAGGTGAACCGCACATCGATTTTGCTATTGGCTTTCAACTCCGCCGCCATTCTCAACGTTTTCTCATATTCTTTCGATGAAAGCGCGATATCCGAAAGCCCTTTCCCCCTTCCAGCAGGAACCAGCATAAAAGGATTGAAACAATACGCTCCCAAATCTTCCGCCAATTTTGCCAATTCGCCTAATTTATCAGCATTAAGTTTTGTTACAGTGGTATTGATTTGGAATTTCAATCCGGCTTTTTTCGCAATCTCAATTGCCGCAAGGGTTTGCGCGTATGCGCCTTCTGTCTGCCTGAAATTATCATGCACCTTTTCATCATTCGAATCCAGCGAAAACGAAAGCGTCAAAACTCCTGATTTCTTCAATTTTTCCGCTTTTTCAGCATCGAAATCATACCCGCAGGTTGCAACGGAAACGACCAATCCGCTTGAATGGGCATAATCTATCAATTCAAATATATCCGCTCTCTCAAAAGGTTCGCCACCCGTGAAAATCAATACGCACCGGTTATAATCCGCAACTGCTTTTATAATCTTTTTGCATTGTTCGGTCGAAAGATCGTTTGAAAAACCTGTTTCTGCCGATGCCCTGCAATGCACACATTTCATTTTGCATTTTCGTGTAATTTCAAACGCAATGATGCGCGGCCGTTTTATTTCGATATCCATTTGACCGCCTCTTTAGCGAAATAGGTTATGATTATATCCGCACCCGCACGTTTAATTGCGTACAATGACTCCAATATCGCGGCTTTTCTGTCAATCAGATTCTCCTTTGCCGCGGCATTTATCATCATATATTCCCCGCTGACCTGGTACGCCGCGATTGGCACATCGAACCGCTGTTTCGCCTGATAAATAATATCCAGGTAAGGAATCGCAGGCTTTACCATCACGATATCCGCCCCCTCTGCAATATCGAGTTCAATTTCCCGCATTGCCTGTTTCGCTGATGCCGCAATATCCATCTGGTATGATTTTCTATCCCCAAACGCCGGTGCCGATTCCGCCGCTTCCCGAAAAGGCCCGTAAAAAGCCGAAGCATACTTTGCCGAATAAGCCATAATCGCCGTATCGACAAAATTGTTTTCATCAAGCGTTTTTCTGATAGCCACAACTCTGCCGTCCATCATATCCGATGGCGCTACCATATCCGCTCCCGCCTTTGCGTGCGAAAGCGAAATCTTTGAGATTATTTCACAGCTCGCATCATTATCAATTTTATTATCTTTTATCAAACCGCAATGCCCAGTATCTGTATAAGCGCACAGGCATACATCCGTTATCACGAGCAAGTCAGGCACTGCATTTTTAATATTTCTAATCGCCTGTCCAACTGCCGAATTATCATCGAAAGCCTCCGACCCGGTAGAATCTTTCTTTTCAGGAACACCGAAAAGCAGAACCGCTGGAATCCCGAGTTCATAAATTTTCTGAGCCATCGCGGCAGCGGCATCCGGCGAATAATGAAAACAATCCGTCATCGATTCGATTGGTTTTTTAATTCCCTTCCCCGGACAGACAAACAAAGGATAAACAAAATTATCGGCAGACAGACTAATTCCCCTGACGAGCCGCCTCATAGATTCGTTTTTTCTAAGCCTTCGCATTCTGATTGGCAAATTCATTTGAATTCTCACAGGTTTCTAAAATTTCCGACATACTATTTTCTTTTAAATTTCCAAGCAGACAATCCTGCCGGAACTGGTCAGGATGAACATTCCCAAAAGCATCAACAGCAAAAATTCTCTTCCCTATTTTATTGCCCCCAAATTGCTCAAGCAATCGAAAACTTTTTTCATAGAAAGACGATTTCTCCTCCTTCAGCCTGTTCAGAATAAATTCTCCATCGCCGCAATTGCCTACTGTAAAAACTTCACAAACCCCTTTCGATGCGTATTGCTTCGCGCAATCGAGTATTCCATCCAAAGCCTGCCTTAACTGCCCTTCGCTGCATTTCAAATTATTTTTCGCCGCCTGCCCGACAGCGACTAAATGATAAAAACAAATTCTCGAGACACTCAAATCACTCGCCAAAGAAAATATTTCATTAATCTGATTATAGTTGCGATTAGTAATCGTAAATCTGATTCCCGTTTTCAACTTCGCTTTCTTACAGGCTTTAATTCCGTTTATCGCTGCTTTAAAACCGCCCGCAACGCCTCGAAATTCATCGTGCGTCTTTTCCGTTCCGTCAATCGAAACACCTGCATAACTTACACCGGTATCGACAAGTTTTTTAGCTGTTGCCGCGTCTATCAAACTTCCATTCGTAGAAAGAACCGTCCGCAAACCGAGTCTCCTCGAAAAATCCAGAAGCTCGAACAAATCATCCCTCTCCAGCGGCTCTCCCCCGCTGAAAAGAACAGCCGCGCAGTTAATTTCCGCAAGCTGCTTCAATAATTCTTTAGCTTCTTTCGTATCTAATTCTTTTCCATTCAAACTATTTTTGCTGTAGCAGTGCAGACAGTTCAGACTGCATTTTTTCGTGCAGTTATAAACAACCACAGGCCCGCCCATTGAGCCGAAATGGAATCTGTCTGAAGAATTTTCAATACCGCAATATAATCTTGAAATGTTAATCACTTTGAATTTTCCATTGACTCAATCAAACCGTCAATCGTATGTTCTTTCGCTTCGACAGCAGGCTTGACACTATACTTTTTTAATGTTTCTGTCGTAACAGGTCCGATGGAAGCGATCTTTCTGTTCTGAATATCTTCAGGTCTGAATTTTTCAAAAAAACATTTAACCGCAAAACTGCTCCCAAACGTAATCCAATCTACATTCTCATCTATTTTAGAAAAACTACTTTCAATCTTTTTAGCTGTATAAATCGCGGCTGTTTCTGTTACCGCGCCTTTAATTTCTAATTTTTCTGCAAGTGCTGAGCGTAAAAGCAATATTTTCATTCCATTCGGTTTATATTTTTTAATAAATTCTTTAGCCATATCAACTGAAGTAAAATTCTTGGGAATAAAATCCGGAATAATTCCATAATCGTTCAGAGCCGTGGCCGTTTCAGAGCCGATGCACCCAATTTTCGAACAGCCGAAAACACGACCATCCTTTTTTAATTTTTTCAACGATTTAAAAAACAGTTTAACGCCTGTAGGGCTTGTGAAAAACACCCAATCATAGTTTTTGATTTTTTCCACAACATGCTTAAAATCTTTGCTGCCGGTCAAATCCTCAATTTCAAACATCGGGCAGCTAATCGCCTGCGCGCCGCGAGCTGCCAGTTTGCATGCAAATTCCGCGTTACCCAAAACATCTCGCGTCATCAAAACTTTTTTACCAAATAACGTCTGATTCGAAAGCAGACTTGTACATTTTTTCCCGATTATCAAAACCGCCGGAGGCTGAATTTTCTCAATTATACATTTTTGTGCGATATTGGAAACTGTTCCTATTACAATCTTCTGATTCGCAAGTGACGCATTTGCGACTATGATTGCGCCGGTATCAGCTTTCATCCCGGCTTTAACCAGCTTTTGACAAATAAGTTTCATATTTTCCACAGTCATATAAAATACAATTGTGCCGTTAAGTTTTACAAGGCTCGGAAAATCTATTTTTGTTAATCTGCCTTCTGCCGTCTGCCCTGTTACCAATGTTACTGATGAAGCGGTATTTCTATCTGTTAGAATTATCCCCGCACACGCGGCAGCCGATGTAATGGCGGTTATTCCCGGCACTATTTCGAATTTTATTTTATTTTCGATAAGGCTTTTTATTTCTTCCGTCGCCCTGCCGAAAATCATCGGGTCTCCCCCTTTAAGCCTGACAACAACTTTATGTCTGCTGGTCTTATCTATGAGAATTTTATTTATTTCCTCCTGAGTGCGGACATCGCCTTTGTGTTCTTTGCCAACATATACAAGTTCTGCGTTTTGCCCGATAAGATTTAAAATTTCCTTCCCAATCAGCCTGTCATAAAGAACACAATCACAATGCTGCAAAATATGCAGAGCCTTTGCGCTTATAAGCCCCATACACCCCGGCCCGGCCCCAACCATATAAACCTTTCCCCTTCTTTCAGCCATTCTTCAGCAACTCCGCAGCACCTGATTTCAATAGTTCTTCTGCCATATCTTCCGCAAGCTTATGCGCCGATGCAAGATGTCCCTGCATCTTACGATTGATAAATTTCTGCCCGTTTTCATCTGCGACAAAAGCGTAAATTGTAATTTCACTGCCGTTTATTTTTGCGTACACACCCGCCGGCGCATGACAGCCCGCTTTTATTTTATGCAAAACAAGTCTCTCCGTATCAGAAGAAATTCGTGAAATTTTGTCATCGATTCCCGCAAGCATCTTTAAAATTTCATGGTCATTCGCTCTCGCCTCAACTGCCAAAGCGCCTTGTGCGGGCGATGGCAAAAATTCTGTCGCATCAAAATTAATCGAAATTTTATTTGTCAGTTCCAGTCTCTCGATTCCCGCGTACGCAAGAACCGTGGCATCATAAAGCCCCTTCTCCACCTGGCTGATTCGCGTATGAACATTCCCCCTTATCGGCTCGCATTTCAAATCAGGCCTGAGATGCAGAAGCTGTGCTTTCCTGCGAAGACTCGATGTGCCTATTTTTGCGCCCTGCGGAAGATTTGCCGGAGAATTAATTTTATTCTTGCAGATTAAGCAATCGTGCACAAATCTCCTGTCCAGCACCGCCCCGATAACAAAACTCTTTGCCGCCTCTATTGGTAAATCCTTATAACTGTGAACCGCGATATCCGCCCTGTTTTCACGCAGCGCGTTTTCAATCGCCGCTGTAAACAAACCCATTTCAGATGATTTCCACAAAGGCTTTTTCTTATCGATATCGCCCTGGCTCTTTATTTCAACAATTTCAAAATCTGCTTTGGAATATTTTTTTGAAATTGCTTCTACAACAATCTGCGTTTGAATTAGAGCAAGACTGCTCGAACGTGTTGCAATCCTAATTATCTCCATTAACTCACCATTGATTCAATATTCAGGGTCTTGAGCCAATTTGAAAATTGAGGCAAATATTTTTTCACAACCGTCTTTGCTTTTGGAACTTCATTTTGACGTCTGGCATTATTGGCGCTTATAATTTCATTCAGGCTGTCGATATTAAATACTTTCACATTCTTCGTTTCACTTATATCATTCTGTATATTTGCCGGTACAGAAATATCTATCAGAATAAGCGGATTACTCCTGTTCTTAATCATATCCTTTTTTATCAATGGTTCTTCTGAAGAAGTAGAGGCAAAAACAATGTCCGCATTCGAAATATGATTTGAAAGATTGCTCAATGGCAAAAATTTTCCCAATTTCGCCGCCCGCGCGCTGTTTCGAGCAACAATCGTAATATCTTTCACTTTCTTCTTTATTAGATGCTTAATGAGAAGTTCTGCATTCGCCCCGCTGCCGATTACAAATACCTTCGCTTTTTCAATTTCACGATTCACCGATGCAAGCGCAACCGCCGCACCCGCAACAGACAGCGCCCCTGCGCTTATGTGAGTTTGAGTCCTGACAGCCTTGGCTACACGAAACGCGCAGTGTAAAAGATGATGAAAAACATATTTCACACAGCCGCACGACAAAGCAAAACCGTACGCAGCCTTCAATTGCGCGAATATTTCATTTTCTCCGATGATTTGCGATTCAAGCCCCGCCGCTACTCTGAACAGATGTTCCGCCGCATCAATGCCTGCAAATTTTTCTGCGTATTGCTCCCACTGATTACCCCCGATAAAATCGTTAACGAGTTTTGTGATGTCTGTGTTTTCTTCTGCATAAAAATAAAACTCCAGCCTGTTGCAGGTGTTCAGAATCAATGCGTCGCTGATTTGTGAATGCTGCCGGCAAATACCAAGAAAATCTTCCTGCCGTTGTTTATTAAGCACGAACTCCGCTGATATCGCAGCAGAACATCGCTTAAAATTTACGCCTTGGCAGAATAATTCCATAACATTCCAATTCTATCCGCTGTAATTATGAAGTCCCGCAAAAATTCTCGAAAAGTTCACCAGCGTCACACCCAGAATAATCAATAAAAAACCTATGATAACCCAAAAACAATTCAAACGCAAAAACCTTTGCCCATAAAGTATCCGCAAGTGCAGAAAAGCCGCAAAAACAAGCCATACAGCGAGCGAAAAACTCTCTTTGGGATCCCAACTCCACCAATCGCCCCACGCCGACATCGCCCACATACTGCCAAGAACAATTCCTGCCGTTAAAAACGGAAATCCCAAACAAACAAATCTATATGAATTATTCTCTGATTCTTGTTTTTTATCTATCAGGCATTTTCCTGAAAAGAAAGCCGCCAACGCAAAAAATACATAAGAAAGCAAACACGTAAAAATATGCGGAACAAAAAATACGCTTTTCAGTTGGTGAGACTGAACTGATGATATTCGGGTGAAATATATAAATCCGATGACAATCAAAAGAACTATTGCGATTAGTATTTCTGCTTTTGACCATCTAAACCAGTTTCGGATTGCAGACGTGATGAATCTAATATTCCCGAACCCGAGAAGTTCAGCCGCGAATAGCAACCCGATACTCAAGCCTAAACTTTCGCCCGGCAGAGTATTAAAAAACCATTTTGACCATTGAACGCCCATTATCGAACCGGTAATGCAGGTTAAAGCTGAAAAAAGCAACAGGACAATAGTTGTTAGAACACATAATTTTTTTAAGCCGGTCATAATGAGTACGATATCATACCTGTTCAATTTTGTCTATATAACAGGTCAGTTTAAGACCTTAAAATGCTATTGCATTAATTTTGTTTGACACTATAATGACGTCTTTCCCGAATCGTACTAAGAAAATAAAGCAAAAGCTTTAAATTACTATACTTAAATTAGGAGCAAAAAACGATGGCAGTCGTAACTCAGCCGAACATTGACTTGTTAAATACTGAAAATATCACAATGGAAGATATACTCGCAACCAACGACTATGTAAATTCAAGCGAAAGAAACAAAATCGCTTTTGCTGGCGAAATCGAAAAAGAACTCGCCAAGTCCGGCAAGAAGAATTACCTCGCTTTGGGAGCTTCTCTGGTAATTCTCGGCAAACACAATCAGGCAATCGAAATACTCGAAAAAGCCGAAGACAGCAAAGAAAAATATCTCGAACTGGCATTCTGCCTCAGAAAAACAGGAAATTTCGATAAAGCTATCGAAGCTTTGGACAAAGCCGCCAAAGCCGGTGCCGATGCATTGGCCGTAAATTGCGCAAAAGCCGCTGTTTACCGCGTCAAAGGCGATTTCGAAAGTGCCGCCAAAATCCTCAAGACCTGCGAAAATTATAACAAGGCCAGCGCTCTCTATAATTACACACTCGGCAGACACCTCCAGGCATTAGGCCAATACGAGGCCGCCATTGAAAACTTAAAAACCGCGGTTGAAATAGACCCGAACTTTTCAAAAGCCCTTTTCCACCTTGCTTTCATCCTCGACCTCAGAGGCGATGACGAAGCAGCACTGGATTATTATAAACAGCTTACCAATATCACACCTTATGTCAGTGCCCTGCTCAATATGGCCGTTTTGTACGAAGATTTAAACGAGTTTGAAAAGGCCGTACATTGCGTTAATCAGGTCATTAAATATCATCCGAACAATCTTCGTGCGATACTTTTCAAAAAGGACATCGATAGCTCCAGGACAATGCTTTACGATGAAGAAATTGAAAAGAACAAAGACCAGCAGACCAAGATTCTCGAAACTCCGATTTCCGATTTCGAACTTTCGGTCAGAAGCAGGAACTGCCTCAAGAAAATGAACATCAATACTATCGGCGATTTGCTCAAAATCACAGAAACAGAATTGCTCGCATATAAGAACTTCGGCGAAACATCACTTACCGAAATCAAAGCGATGCTCGAATCCAGAGGCCTGCGCCTCGGTATGGCCGCCGAAGGTAAATTCCCCACCGATATACAGTTGTTAAATATGGAAAACGAAGACGACGATGCTGAGGACGAGATGATGAATAAATCCGTCGAAGAGTTCGGCCTTTCCGTCCGCGCCAAAAACTGTCTTGCTCAGCTCAATATCAGAACTATGGGCGACCTCGTTTCGAAAACAGAAGCAGAACTGATGGGCGTTAAAAACTTCGGCTCTACCAGCCTGTTGGAAATACATCAAATGCTCGACAGCCTCGGCCTCGAGCTTCGAAAAATAGATTAGTGCTTGTAAAGTTCAGAACACGGATGAAAATACTTTATATTATCACGGCTCTCGCCATCGGATTGTTTGTCCTTTGGATAGGCACAGGTACGCAAACTGCCGAAACAGTAACTACAAACGCGCAAAGTTCTGTTCAATTCGACATTAAAGTGCTGCTTATCGAAAACGCAACCAAAATCAGCTTCAAATCAGGCGATGATTACCGCATCATAAATTGCAAAACCACTGAAGTTACCGGCGCAATCGGAGGCGATAACTTCATAAATATTTCAATTGATAATAATTCCATAAAAGGCGGTTTCCGAAACTACAACGCCCGCCACGTCATTCTCCAGCCAGTGCAGGAAAAACCTTTCGCTATCAACGATAACCAGACATATCGCGGATGCCTTGAACTCATTATCAATCCCGACAACAAAACAATGATGGTCATTAATAAAGTTTCGCTCGAAGATTACCTCAAAGGCGTCGTCGCTTCTGAAATGCCGAGCTATTGGGAAAGTGAAGCATTAAAAGCACAGGCTATCGCCGCAAGAACTTACGTATTATATATCCAATCAAGGTTCGGCAAAAACCGAAAGTGGGATGTCAAGGCAACACAGGCCAATCAAATGTACAAAGGTATGCGTTCCGAAACAATGCGTACCAACGATGCCGTGGACGCTACCGCAGGTATGATTATGAGTTGCTGGCAGCAGGATTGGCAGGTATTCCCCGCATATTATAGTTCAGTCTGCGGCGGGCACACCGAATCCACCGAAAATGTTTTCGGCGACAGCTTCGAAACGCTTCGAGGCGTCGATTGCCCATGGTGCAGAATGAACACAAAGCCAAGCCTCTTCTATTGGCCCGATGCCGTTTACGACAAAAAAACTATAAGCGACAATATTCTTGCCAAATACCCCGCCTTAAAAGAATTGGGAACTATAGATAGAATCGAAACCGCCAAACAAAGCATTTACTCAGGCGGCCTGGCAAGAACAACAAGCGTAAAATTAACAGGCTCAACCGGCAAAACCGGATTCCTCCGCGGCGAAGACCTCCGCTTGACCGTCGATTCCACCGGCACAAAAATACAAAGCACATGCTGCACGATAATAAGCCTTAAAAATGATGTGCTTTTCATCTCAGGAAAAGGCTTCGGCCACGGCGTCGGCCTTTGTCAATATGGCGCAAGAGAAATGGCAAGACAAGGCAACACCGCAAAGCAAATTCTCGATTTCTATTACCCCGGCAACAGAATCAAACTGCTATACTAAAAATGAAACATCATCGCAAAATGCTTTTCGGTCGTTTCGACTACGCCGCATTCACAAGCTTTTTCTCCTATGCTTCCGGCTCAGTCGCTGTCCCCGTCGCTCTCGTTGCACTTTCAAATGAATTGGGTTTTTCCCTCAGCGCAGGCGGTATGAGCGCAGGCGGCGCGTTGCATCTTGGCCGAACTATCCCGATGGTCGCCGCAATGCTCCTTTGCGGTTTTGCCGCAGGTCAATGGGGAAAACGAAGAACCCTCGGCGTTGCAGTTATTCTGATGGGAATCGGAATGGGCCTCTGTGCAATTGCGCCTGTATATGGAATTTTATTTACAGCCCTGATGATTGCAGGTATCGGCGAAGGAATCATCGAAGGACTCGCAACCCCCTTCATTCAGGATTTGCATCTCGACCAGCCCGGCCGATACATAAACTTCACTCATTCATTCTGGTCTGTCGGAGTCCTCGCGACCGTCCTCATTTCAGGTGTCCTGCTTTCATTAGGAATCTCATGGCGTTTGATTATCGCTGCCATTTCTATTTCTGCGATGATTCCTGCTTTGATATTGCTCCTGCCGTCTAAAATAAAATATCCCGAACACACCGAGCCGCTCCACTGGTCGATTGTTCATAATCATTTAGTCGAAATAATCAAAGTCCCCCGCTTCTGGCTCTTTTTCGCCGCGATGTTCGTCGCAGGCGGCGGAGAATTCTGCCTCACCTTCTGGACCGCAAGTTATATCCAGTTAAATTTTTCAGCCGCTCCATGGGCCGGCGGTGTTGGCACTGCATGTTTCGCTGCCGGTATGATAATCGGCCGATTCGGCTGGGGCTATCTCTTAAAGCAGCACCATTTAAAACAATTAATCGTTTATTCCGCCATTGCCGGAACAATAATAACGCTTTTCTTCCCCGTTCTTAGTAATCTATGGTTGTTCTTCTTTTTGCTTATTCTTGCCGGAATCGCAACCGCACCATTCTGGCCCAGCGTGCAGAGTTACTGCGCTGATTGTATGCCCAAAGCAGATACGACAATGTTATTTATTTTATTATCCTGCGCCGGCGTCCCCGGCAGCGGTTTCTTCACTTGGCTTATGGGAGCTATCGCAAACCAGAGTAATGATTTAAGCGGCTCATTCTATATCATCCCCGCTTGTTTTATTGTTTTGGCTGTCATCATTGGAATATCCAAATCCGCCCCGCAACATCTCACCTCAGAGCCCCGACAGTAAGGGCGTGTTGCCTAAAACGGGTGTTCGGAAGTTGCTCTTTAAAAATTTAATATTCGCTCAAAAGTTTGGC